>JAYVJH010000593.1:0-11251 GCA_043769455.1 Runella sp.
CCATCGTAGAGTATGGTTACGTTGGGCGTAAAGCGAGCAATGAGCCTGATTTGGTCTTCGGTCAATGACGTGCCAGACGATGCCACAATGTTCTGAATACCAGCCTGATGCAAAGAAATAACATCGGTATAGCCCTCAACCAAATAACAAATATCTGCCGCACGAATGGCGTTTTTGGCTTGATAAATACCGTACAGTACTTTACTTTTATGATAAACGTCTGTCTCGGGCGAGTTGAGGTATTTGGGTTGATTGGGGTCTTTGACTAATATTCTGGCTCCAAAAGCAATGACTTTACCCGACACATTATGAACAGGAAACATCACCCGACTTCTAAAACGGTCGTAAGTGCGGGCTTTTTCGCCCTCTTTTCGCATCACCAATCCTGCTTTTTCCAGAATATCGACATTGTAACCTCGCTTGGTTGCTTCTTTGAGCAAGCCGTCCCATTCGTTTAAGCTATAACCCAGTCCAAAACTTTTGATGGTTTGGTCAGTCAGGCTTCGGCCCCTAAAATAACTCAGACCAATGGCCTGCCCCTCGGTACTTTCTAAGAGTATTTTTTGGTAATATTGTTGGGCAAAATTCAAGACAATAAAAAGGCTTTCTCGTTCGTTTTGGCGCAAAAACTCTTCGGGGGTGGCCTGCTCCTCTTCAATTTCAATACTATATTTCTGAGCCAAAAACCGCAAGGCTTCGCCATAGCCAATGCCCTCAATGTCCATCACAAACTTAATACTGTCGCCGCCTGCTCCGCAACCAAAGCATTTAAAAATCTGCCTGACAGGATTGACGTTGAACGAAGGCGATTTTTCGTTATGAAACGGGCAGCAAGCCGTATAATTAGTTCCTCTTTTTTTTAGAGATACAAAATCGCCAACCACTTCGACAATATCGGCAGCTTGTTTTATTCGTTCGGTAGTTTCGGGACTGATTCTCATCTTTAAAGTAAAATGCAAATTTATTACAATAGGCAAAATTATAACCTTTGCTCGTATATTTGTCGATAAATCGTGTTTTGGTCAAAATTAACAAACCAAACAATGATTTATAAACTTGAAAATGAAAATTGCCAAAACCATAGATTCGGCCAATCGTCGAGCATCTTTTGAATACTTTTTTTTAGAAACATTTACCACAGGCGTAGTATTGATGGGTACAGAGGTAAAGTCTGTGCGGCAGGGTAAATTTAATATGAGCGACTCCTATTGCCTGTTTCACGAAGACGAACTGTATATTAAAAACCTACATATTTCGCCCTATGAGAAAAGTACACACTACAACCACGAACCGCTCAGAGACAGAAAACTATTACTCAAACGCCGAGAACTCAAACGACTCATTCTTAAACTAAAAGACCAAGGGCTGACAATCGTGCCAACAAGACTGTATATCAATGATCGAGGACTCATTAAGTTTGAAATAGCACTTGCCAAAGGAAAAAAGAACTACGACAAACGAGAAACAATAAAAGAAAGAGACCTCAAGCGAGAGAATTACGAATAGAATTTTGCGTATGTTTTAAAAACGTATTTAGATTATCACTAACTTGCGTAAAACTAAAACCTTAGCAGTAATATGAGTAGGAAAGTGCTAATTTTAAACCAAGATTATTCGGCAATGGGTATCTGCTCGGCCTCCAAAGCGTTCTTACTCGTTTACCTCGAAAAAGCCGAACTCGTGGCCGCCTCAACCAGCCACAGCCTGCGTACAGTAAGTAGCTCTTTTCCAATGCCTACTGTCATTCGTCTCAACCGCTACGTTACCATTCCGTACAAGGGCATCGTAATGACCCGTCAAAATATTTTTAAGCGAGACGGCCACCGATGTGTTTATTGTAATACCTCCGAAGATCTCACCCTCGACCACGTACAGCCCAAATCTCGAGGAGGGCGAACATCGTGGGACAATCTGGTAACGGCCTGCCGCCGCTGCAATGCCAAAAAAGGCGACTACGCCCTCGAAGAAACAGGGCTTAAAATCAAACATCGACCATTCAAACCCTCGTTTGTGATGTTTCTCAGAGACTACTCGGGTTCTGCCGAAGAATCATGGATGCCGTATTTGTCAAAGCGTGAAAAGAATTTTTAAAAAATTTGGGTTATTTAGATAAATATATCTAATTTTGCACTCCAATTCGTGTAGCTACGAGTTTTTCACTAATTTCAGTCCAATTGTCCGTGGGCATGATGTAAGCAAAGGACAAACACAAACAAGCATGGCAAATAACTTAGCAGATTTCGACTGGGACAAAGTATCAAGTAACAAAGGCTTTGGCCTAAGCTACTCGGCAGCAGAGCGTGAGCAACTCGAAAATCTTATCAATGGCACACTCTCGGAAGTAGCCGAAAAAGAAGTAGTAAAAGGTACTGTTGTTGGTATTACTGACCGAGAAGTAATATTGAACATTGGTTCAAAGTCAGATGGTTTAGTACCATTGTCAGAGTTTCGTGATTTGCCCGATATGAAAATCGGTGACGAAGTAGAGGTTTATATCGAAAACCAAGAAGATTTGAGCGGACAGTTGATATTGTCTCGCAAAAAAGCCAAAGTAATTACAGCTTGGGACAATATCCAAAAATCACACGAAGGGGACGTTATCATTGACGGTTTTGTTAAACGCCGTACCAAAGGTGGCTTGATAGTCGATATTTACGGAATTGAGGCGTTCTTGCCAGGTTCGCAAATTGACGTGAAACCAATCCGTGATTTTGATGTGTATGTAAATAAGAAGATGGAAGTGAAAGTGGTGAAAATCAACCACGCCAACAACAACGTTGTTGTGTCTCACAAAATATTGATAGAAAAAGACCTCGAAGCACAACGCCAGATGATATTGACAAACCTTGAAAAAGGACAGGTATTGGAAGGTGTAATCAAAAACATGACCAAATTTGGTGTCTTTATCGACCTTGGTGGTGTAGATGGTTTGTTGCACATAACAGACATCTCGTGGGGACGTATTGTAGATCCATCAGATGTATTGAGCTTAGATCAGAAAGTAAATATCGTAGTTTTAGATTTTGACGAAGAGAAAAAACGTATTTCATTAGGTATGAAGCAGCTACAAGCCCACCCGTGGGAATTGTTAGATGCAGGTATTGAAATCGGCTCAAAAATCAAAGGTAAAGTAGTAAACGTAGCCGACTATGGTGCGTTCTTAGAAATTCTACCAGGTGTAGAAGGCTTGGTTCACGTGTCAGAAATGTCATGGTCGCAGCACCTACGCAACCCACAAGAATTTTTGAAAGTAGGCCAAGAAATAGAGGCCACAGTACTTACATTGGAGCGTACCGATCGCAAAATGTCGTTGGGTATCAAACAATTAACTTCTGATCCATGGACTCGTCAAGACTTGTTGGGCAAGTATTCGGTAGGTACAAAACACACAGGACTTGTTCGTAACCTAACAAATTTTGGATTGTTCCTCGAACTCGAAGAGGGTATCGACGGGTTAGTTCACGTATCAGATTTGTCATGGACTAAAAAAATCAAGCACCCAGGCGATTTCGTCAAAGTAGGTGAGCAACTTGAAGTGCAGGTATTAGAACTCGACATCGAAAACCGTCGCCTATCGTTGAGCCACAAACACTTAGAGGAAAATCCGTGGGTAACATTTGAAGACATATTCTCAATAGGCTCATCGCACAAATGTACAATGACAGCCAAGAATGATAAAGTAGCAACTCTTGAGCTTCCTTATGGAATTGAGGGCATCTCGTTCCTGAAATCATTGGCCAAAGAAGATGGAACAAACGTAGAAGTAGGCGAAAGCGCAGACTTCAAAGTAATAGAGTTCTCTCGCGACGAAAAGCGCATAGTTCTATCACACGTCAAAACCTGGCAAGAAGTTATCGAGCCTGTTAAGGAAGAGGTAAAGAAGCAACCAAAAGCCGAAAAAACCAATAACAAAGACAACGATAAAGCCACGCTTGGCGATTTGAGTTCTTTGTCGGCCTTGAAAGAGCAAATGGAGGAAGGCGAAAAGAAAAAGAAAGCTGCAACCAAAAAAGCCGCAGCCCCAAAGGTAGTGGAAGCTGTAGCTGAGACTCCAGCCACCGAAGTTACAGAGGTAGTAGCTGCCGAAACGGCTACCCCGGCAGAATCAACTGAAGTAGCTGAATAAATGGCGCGATTGTTGAAATAAATGTTTGAGCGACAAGTGATATGTCATCTCTATCACTTGTCGCCTACCATTTAGTATTAAAAAAAGGTCCTGTGGCCGAGTGGTTAGGCTCAGCTCTGCAAAAGCTGCTACAGCGGTTCGAATCCGCTCGGGACCTCTGAATTAAAAGTTTCCTAAAACTCAAAATAATACCATTTAGCAAAACAAAAAAAATGTTGTGTTAAATGGTATTACTCGTTTTAAAGTATGCTATATACGTCCTGATACAAGATAAAATATTATTTATAATTGTTCTAAATAATCATTTATTACAAATTATCACATTAAATACTTTTGCCGTAAACGATTCGTGCATTACTTTTGTATCTGAGAAAATAAAAGATTCTTATCGATAATAACAACCAAATGAAAATCAAATCATTCTTCAAAAATTCACAACATCTGGGTACGGCTCTTGCTTTTTTTGTGGTAGCACTCTCCCTTGCTACACAAACAAAAGCACAAGATGCTGCCAAAGGCGAAACTATATTTACACAAAACTGTAAAGTTTGCCACGCCCCAACTGACGAAAAAATAATTGGCCCAGGTCTAAAAGACATCACAAAACGCCGTGATTTGGCGTGGTTGGTGAAATGGATAAAAAACCCAGCGGCCGTTATTGCGAGCGGCGACCAGTATGCGGTAGATTTGTATGCCAAATACAACAAAACACAAATGACGGCTTTTCCAGGGTATGGCGAGGCCGAGGTCAATGATATTTTGGCTTACATAGAAAAAGTAAATACTGCACCCGTGGCAGTGGCAGGTGCAGTAGGCCCCGCAGCTACTAACGCATCAGATAGTGGGCAGTCTGACTTGTTTACTTATATATTGGTGGCGGTATTGTTGGTAATGTTATTGGTATTGGGAGTGTTGCTTTCAATTATGACACTATTGACCAAAGCCACCAAAACCGTAGGTGTAGCCGAAGTAGCAGGAGAGACACTGTTAGACAAAATAAGAGGTAGTGTAATGGCGATGGGAAAAAACCCAGCTATTCGTAGTGCGGCAATATGGTTTTTTATATTGCTGGGACTCAAAGCTACAATCGACGGTGCATACAGCATTGGCGTTCAGCAAGGATATGCACCCAAGCAGCCAATCCAGTTCTCACACAAATTGCACGCTGGCCAATATAAGATAGATTGTAACTACTGCCACACAGGAGTAAATCGTGGTAAGTCTGCGATTATTCCATCTGCTAATATTTGTATGAACTGCCACGGTGTGATAAAGAAAGAATCGCCACAGATTCAGAAAATATATGCCGCCATCGAAAACAACCAACCCATCGAATGGGTGCGTGTACACAACTTGCCAGACTTAGCGTACTTCAACCATGCCCAACACGTAAACGTGGGTGGATTAGATTGTACGACTTGCCACGGTGAAATTGCACAAATGGAAGTGGTACAGCAACGGTCATCGCTCACAATGGGCTGGTGTATTGATTGCCACCGCCAAACAGAAGTAAACACCAAAGACAATAAATATTATGATAATTTGGTAGAAATGCACAAAAATAAAAGTAAAGAACCATTGAAGGTAGCTGATATAGGTGGTTTGGAATGTTCTAAATGCCACTACTAAAATCAATGAGTGAGTGAATGTTAGAATCATTGAATGAGCGAGCGTGTCATTATTTATTCTCTAAAAAATATTCAATCATTCGTTCAATCGGATATTCAATCATTAACAAAACTGGAATCTCTCGAATATTAAAAGATATATGGAAAACAATACAAAACGGTATTGGAAAGGATTAGAGGAACTTCGCAACGATGAGTCCTTTGTCAAAAAAGCAAATAGCGAATTTGGAAGCTTTGAGCCGACCAACCCAACTGATTTTAAAAGTCTGGTGGACGGTATCGGCGACAATCGCCGTGATTTTTTGAAGGTACTTGGCTTCGGAATGGCTGCCGTTTCGTTGGCAGCTTGTGATGCACCAGAAAAAAAATCTATCCCATATCTCAACACCCCAGTTGGTAACTTTCCAACTATTGCCGATTACTACGCATCGACTTATTCGGAAGGTGGCGAATATGCAAGTATTTTGGTCAAAACACGTGAAGGTCGCCCTATTAAAATCGAGGGAAACAAACTTTCGAGCGTTACAGGTGGCGGTGTCAATGCAAGAGTTCATGCTTCGTTGCTGGGTTTATATGATATTGAGAAACTCACTGCACCTCGCAAAGGTGAAACTGAAACTGACTGGACAACATTAGATAAAGAAATAACGAGTAAATTAACAGGGATAGCAGCCAAAGGCGGACAAATTCGTATTGTATCTTCTACAATAATGAGTCCGACAACAAAAGCTGTTATTGCTAATTTTGTTACAAAATACCCAACTACTCAACACATTACTTACGATGCCAACTCGGTTTCGGGAATGTTAAAAGCTAATGCCGATACGTTTGGTAAAGCAATTTTGCCATCGTACAACTTCGCAAAAGCAAAAGTAGTAGTAGGTTTGAGTTGTGATTTTCTTGGAACGTGGATTGCGCCAGAAGAGTTTGCCCGTCAATACACTAAACTCCGTAAGCTAAATAGCGACAAAGATGGCAATAGAGATATGTCTCGCCATTTTCAGTTTGAGACCACCATGTCATTGACAGGGTCGAATGCCGACTATCGGTCTGCCATCAAACCATCGCAAGAGGGCTTGGTTGTCTTGGCATTATACAACAAACTAACAGGAAAGAGTGCGGTTTCATTGGGTGCTGAGACTGACAAACTCTTGACAAAAGCTGCCAACGAACTGGCTGCACACAAGGGCGAAGCACTGGTTGTGTCGGGCTCAAACGATGTCAATGTTCAGGTTGTCGTCAATGCCATTAACTCATTTTTGGGTTCTTATGGGTCTACAATCAGTATGACTGCGGCTAATTACCGCCAAGGTGATGACGTGGCCATGAATGGTTTTATAGATGAAACAAAAGCTGGCAAAATCTCAGCCACTGTGTTTTATGCAGCCAACCCAGCTTACGACCACCCACGAGCAGCCGAGCTGAAAGCCGCACTACCCAAAATGGGATTATCGGTTTCGTTTGCCGACCGTGCAGACGAAACAGCTTCGCTTTGTAAATATATTGCGCCAGCCCCTCACTATTTAGAATCTTGGAACGATGCAGAACCAAAATCTGGCTTTTATAGTTTGACTCAACCAACAATTTCGCCGATTTATAAAACCCGACAAGGCCAAGTAAGCCTAATGAAGTGGGCGGGAATGGGTGATGATTTCCACACATTCCTGAAAAATAACTGGGCAACCAATATCTCGCCAGTAAAAGGTTTTGAATCTTTCTGGACAAAAACGTTACACGATGGTATCTATGAGCCAGTTGTGGGCGGCTCGGCAAGTGGCGCAACTTTTGCAGGCAATATCGATGCTGCCGTTTCTGCCATAGTTGGTATATATAAAGCCAATACAACAGGCTTAGAGGTAGTTTTATATGAAAAAGTGGGAATGGGAACAGGCGTGATGGCCAATAATCCTTGGTTACAAGAGTTTCCAGAGCCAGTAACAAAAGCATGCTGGGATAACTATGCGGCCATCTCCCAGAAAACAGCCAAAGAACTTGACTTAGTGCAAACCGACGTCGTTAAGGTAGAAGTAAATGGTAAGTCAGTAGAATTGCCAGTAATAATACAGCCAGGCCAAGCCGATTCAACGGTTGCGATAGCGATTGGTTATGGTCGTGAAAAATCGGGAAAATCAGGAAACGGAGTAGGGGTGAATGTCTATCCGCTGGCCAGATTCACAAATGGATACCTAAACTTTAATGCAGGTATTGGTACGATAAGTAAAACAGGCGAAACACGTGAAATTGCACAAACACAGACACACGATACAGTGATGGGTCGTAAGGCCGTTGTGCAAGAGTCACGATTGCCAGAATATAAAAAGAATACAAATGCAGGTCGTTATTTTCCACACGTTGTAACATCGGAGGGTTTGAAAAGACCAGGTGAAATATCGCTCTGGAATGGATATGAAAAACCCAACCACTCGTGGGGAATGGTCATTGACCTAAACTCTTGCACGGGTTGCGGCTCGTGTGTTATTAGTTGCCAAGCAGAAAATAACGTATCGGTTGTAGGTCGCCAAGAGGTAATCAATCGCCGTGAAATGCATTGGATTCGTATCGATCGCTATTACAGTTCAGATGCAAGCTTAGAAGACAAGTCGCCATCAGGCTACAAAGCAATGGAAATCGCATCGGCCAATCCTGAAATAATCTTCCAGCCTTTGATGTGCCAGCATTGTTCAAATGCACCCTGTGAAACAGTTTGTCCAGTTTTGGCAACAACCCACAGCAGCGAAGGCTTGAACCAAATGGCATATAACCGTTGTGTAGGTACTCGTTACTGTGCCAACAACTGCCCATATAAAGTACGTCGTTTTAACTGGTTTAAGTATTTTGATAACGAAAACTTTGACTACCATTATAATAACGATTTGGGCAAAATGGTTATCAACCCAGATGTTACGGTTCGTTCACGTGGTGTAATTGAAAAATGCTCAATGTGCGTACAGCGAATCCAAGAAGGTAAATTAACATCAAAGAAAGAACGCCGCCGCCCAGTTGATGGCGAAATCGTAACGGCTTGCGCTCAATCTTGCCCAACCGAAGCAATTACATTTGGAGATATGAACGATCCAGAAAGTCGTATTTCTAAGTTGTTGAAAATCGAAGGTGAAGCACGAGCTTTCCAGATGTTAGAAGAAATAAACGTTAAACCCGTTGTTTCGTATTTAACCAAAATTAGAAATAAAGATGTAGAACATACTGCTGCTGCACATACAGAAGCCCATGCCGAAGCACATCACTAATTTAACTGAAAACTGAATAAACTGTAAAAATATATGCACGTAGTTTCACCCGTTAGAATCCCACTTGTTACTGGAGGCAAAACTTATGCCGACATAACCGAAGACGTAGTGCGTCATGTAGAGAGCGCACCTACCAAGGAGTGGAAAATCGCTTTTGGAATCTCATCAATAGTACTTTTGTATGGAACAGCCTGTGTATTTTATACATGGTGGGAAGGACTCGGTCTGTGGGGGCTGAACAAAACCGTGGGCTGGGCTTGGGACATCACAAACTTCGTTTGGTGGGTAGGTATTGGCCACGCTGGTACGCTCATCTCGGCAGTTTTGTTGCTGTTTCGTCAAAAATGGAGAACATCAATCAACCGTGCCGCTGAGGCGATGACAATTTTTGCCGTACTTTGTGCCGCTTCGTTTATCTTGATGCACATGGGCCGTCCTTGGTTAGCCTACTGGGCCTTGCCGCTGCCCAATACATTTGGTTCGCTGTGGGTAAACTTCAACTCGCCTTTGGTTTGGGACGTGTTTGCTATATCGACCTATTTCTCGGTCTCGTGTTTGTTCTGGTTTGTAGGTTTAGTTCCCGACTTAGCCACTATCCGTGACCGTGCTACAAATCCTATTTCTAAAAAAATATATGGAGCGTTGTCTATGGGTTGGAATGGCTCTGCACGTTCTTGGTCTCGCTACGAGTACATCAGTTTAATTTTGGCTGGACTTTCTACACCGTTAGTATTGTCGGTACACACCATTGTATCAATGGACTTTGCTACTTCGGTCATTCCGGGCTGGCACACAACCATATTTCCCCCTTACTTTGTAGCTGGGGCAATTTTTTCGGGCTTCGCCATGGTTCAAACTCTGATGCTCGTTACCCGCGTCGTTTACAAATTAGAAGATTATATTACGTTTGAGCATATCGAGTCGATGAATAAAATCATTACACTTACAGGTTCAATTGTAGGTGTGGCTTACATCACAGAGTTCTTTATTGCTTGGTACTCAGGTGTAGAGTATGAGGCGTATGCTTTTATCAATCGTGCAACGGGTCCTTTTGCTTGGGCATATTGGGCTATGATGACTTGTAACGTAGTGTCGCCTCAGTTGTTTTGGTCTCGTTCGATTCGCCGTAGTGTCAAATGGACTTTTTTTATATCAATAATTGTAAATATAGGTATGTGGTTCGAGCGTTTTGTAATCATTGTTACATCACTCCACAGAGATTACATCCCGTCGAGTTGGGCAAATTTCTCTCCGACTATATTCGACATCAGTGATTATATATTCTCGTTCGGCTTTTTCTTTACGTTCTTTTTCCTTTTCTCTAAATATTTGCCAGTAATAAACATGGCCGAAGTAAAGTCAGTATTGAGAACATCGTCAGAAAAGCTACCAGTTAAAATTGGCGGAATTGCCAAGAAAAAAATAGAAAAAGAATTAGTTTAACAGTAAAAAAAAATGACTGAATCAAAATTTTTAGTAGGGGTCTATGACGATGACGATCTTGTATTAAGTGCTGTCAAAAAAATAAAGACGGCAGGGGTAAAGGTACATGAAGTTTACTCACCGTTTGCAATACACGGTTTAGATGATGCCATCGGACACCCTCGCACACGAATTGGCGTCGCTGCTTTTATGTTTGGTATTGTCGGGCTTTTGTGCGCCTCAGCCCTCACAATCTGGACAATGGGAATAGACTGGCCAATGATTATTGGTGGAAAAGACCCTATTTCGTTGCCCAACTACGTGCCAGCCATGTTTGAAATGACGGTACTATTTACGGCATTTGGCATGACAATCACGTTTTTTATTACCAATGGTCTAGGACCATCTGCACCATTATTGTTCGACTCACGTTGTACTGATAACAAATTTATAATGGCTATTGATTTAGGTAAAAACAAGCAGTCTGAGGCCGAAATTACTGAGTTGCTCAGAGCCTCTGGGGCTGAGGAGGTAAATATCAAGCATGTTTAAAAATGTATTGGAGGTTTAAAGTAAAAACGAATAACTACCAACAATGACTAACAAAATGACAATGAAGCGTTTTAATTTAATAATAATAAGTGCGGCCTTGTTTGTTGCGACAAGCATGAGTTCGTGCAAGAAAAATGAGAATGATACAGGTTGGGAATTTGCACCAAATATGTATTTACCAGTTGGGTATGAGCCATTGAGCCAAGTAAAAGCAAACCCTATCAATGCAGATGGTAAAAACATGCGTGAACCAGTTTCTGGAACGGTATCACGCC
>JAYVJH010000594.1:0-2714 GCA_043769455.1 Runella sp.
CGCATAAATTTGGGCATGAATCGGCGGCACTAATTTGTCATCAGTGCCGTGTAGTATCAATGTCGGGGCTTTGATTTGCGGCAGTTCTGCGAGCCGAGAGCCAGAGGCTACAATGGCAGCATATTGCTGCAAACGGGCTTTGGGGTTTTGGCCTTTCCGAACGGTGATAGACCAAGTAAAAAGCTGCTCAAAGTAGTCTCGATTGAAGGGGTACTTTGTCCCTGCCAACGTTCGGTAAGTAGCTACATAGTTTTTGACTGTTGGCTCTTGGTCAATGAGTTTGTTTTTTATTTTAAAATTTTTAAGAACAAATGGCATCATTGAAAATAAGATTTTTAACCCTATTTTTTTGGTTGCTTTTGGATTCAAGACATAACCCGACGACATAATTGAGGTCAGACTCAGTACTCGTTCTGGATAATCAATAGCAACACGCTGTGCTATCATGCCGCCCATCGATGCACCCACAATGTGTGCCTGCTTGATGTTGAGGGCATCTAAAAGGCCAATGGCATCTTTGGCCATATCTTCGAGAGTGTAAGGTTGGCGGCGGTGCCAGTCGGTTATCCAAGTCGAAAGTCCAATATCTCGGTTGTCGAACCTGACGACATAAAAGCCAGCCGCTACCAATGGTTCAATAAAAGCCATCGACCACACAACACACTGGGCATCAAGCCCCATGATGAGCAAAACGGCGGGGTTAGTCGCATCGCCGAAGCCTTCATAATAAATCTCAATGCCGTTGCTGGGTACTTTTGTTCCTTTTTGGTCGAAAGTCATAATAGTGGTTAGTAGTCGTTATTGTATCATTACCTGTAGCACAAGTAGCTCTGTATTGTTGCTATTAAGTCCTTCAAACAGAGGGAATTTTATTAAAAAGCGTTTAAAAAGCGTTTAAATTGCTTCCCAAAAATAGCCTGGTAGCGACCTAATTTTTCCGTCTATTCGTAAGGAAGACAAAAAGTTAGTTATCTTGTTTTTCTTCTTAACTTCTGATAGAGCCAAAGAAAGTTTGGGACTAATTAGCCTATCAATATCTTTACGTCTTACTTTTGTACTTTTTTTAATAAATCCTAAAATCAAATCTTTAAAATAAAGGTCATCAAAACTTTTATTATTGATATACTCTGCAAGTAGTTCTTTGTTGTGTGTAGGCTCAATTACATTCAAAGCGAGGAAGATATTTCCTTTTCTACCCTCAATAAATCTATTTTTTCTAAGGTATTTCAATTCGTCTGCTTCGATGGGCTTTTGTTTTTGTACCTTATCAAGTAGTAATATATCTTGTAAGTCTAAATCTGGATTTTTGATAAGAATACGGGCAAAGTCTTCGTTTAGTATTTTTCCCGTAATAGTTACTTTACACTTACCATCGCTAAAATCATAATCGGGCATTGGAAAGTAGCGTTCTCGCTGGAAATTAAATAACTTTCTGATGCCACCCCCTTATGTTTCTATCATATCCAGATTTTTCATTGCGGCCACCAAAAAGGGATTTCGATAATTTTCTTCGGGTGTGTCTTTTAGTACGACTTCTTCGATTGATTTGGGCAAAAAAGTACCATAGTTTGAAAAAACTAAGTGGTCATCTTCAAACTCTACTACATTGATATAAGCCCCTTTGGTTATGTTTGGCTACTTTAAACTCTATGATTTCGTTTTCGGCTTGCAACGATTGTAGCTGTCTTAATTTATTGATAAGTTGTTGTTCTGTCATTTCAGTGCAAGTAATCTACAGGTATTAGTAAAGATTTTTTATTGACCTATTATTTTGAACTAACTATTTCATAAAATGAATTTACCTCAGCGCACCGAATATTTAGGTATTTTGTTGTCTTAGCTAACTATTTTTTCAACGGCTCTAATGTTATAATTTTTGGTAAACTGCCATAGTAACTTTGGTAAAAACCGTTTCAAAATCGTTCCCAATGTCTCCATAAATCCAGCAATAACTACTTCATGTTTGCCCGATTGTAGGGCATTTACCATTTTTTGAGCGCAAACATCGGTGGCTATTCCTTTGGCTTGGTTTTCGTCCATGAGGCCATACGGCTGGCCATTTTTACCAATAGCACTATACGACAAATCAGTTTTGATATAGCCAGGGCAAGCGATGGTTACAGATATGTTATCTCGCCATACTTCGCCTCTTAGTCCATCAAAAAAACCATGTAGGGCGTGTTTTGAGGCAGCGTACATCGTTCGGTAGACCGTGCCGAGTTTGCCACTCACACTACTCGTTACCAAAAATGCCCCCGACTGCTGGGCGACCATAACGGGCAAAACCAATCTTGTCAGAGCTACTATACTCGTAAAGTTAGTATCCATCAGCCGTTGGGCATCTGCGCCAGTTGTTTCGCCAAAAAGCCCACGTTGGCTCATACCAGCATTGTGAACCATGACATCGATTTGGCCAAAATGACTCAGTACAATATCTACTTTCGACCTAAAACTATCAAACTCTAACATATCCATTGGCAACACCAAAACAGAGTCCAATGTTAAACCGAGCGATTGTTTTATTTGCGCTAATGCCTCAACACGCCTTGCCGAAAGTACCAATTTTGCGCCTTTCTTAGCAAACTCATGCGCCAATGCCTCGCCAATACCCGACGATGCGCCAGTTATCCAGACTATCTTGTTTTGTAATGATTGCATAAGATATAAATAATTTAAGTACTTATTGCGCCTTTGTTGGTGTTTTCACCAACAAC
>JAYVJH010000595.1:0-2779 GCA_043769455.1 Runella sp.
CAATAAATACAGTAGTTTTTTTGATGTCCAACTCGGCATTTACGATTGGGCCAAAGTTTTTGACTATTAGTTTATCTGCCATTGGTCAGTTTGTTTTTGGTTGCAAAGTTAGCACTCTTTTTTACAGATTCCAACCCCAACTTGGCCCCCTCGGCCAGCATGAGTGCAAAAGCTGGCGTGTAGTCGTTCGGGATAGTGCCTTCAAGAATTGCCTCACGGACGGCGGTTTTGATAGTACCAATAGCCGCCGATGGCCCTATATCAAAAGTTTCCATGATGAGTTCGCCTGTGATGACGGGCTGAAAATTACGAATTTGGTCTCGGGCTTCGAGGTCGTATAGTTTTTGTTCTACTTTGTCAAAATTGGCAATATATTTCTTAACTTTATCAGGGTTTTTGGACGTAATATCCGCTCGGCAAAGCATCATGAGGGCTTCCAAGTCAGGGCCAGCGTCAAATAGTAACCTCCGCAAGGCCGAGTCTGTTATAATTTCTTTGGTGAGGGCAATGGGGCGCAAATGTAGCCGCACGAGTTTCTGAACAAAGCGCATATTTTCGTTGAGCGGCAGTTTCATGTTTTTAAAAATCCGTGGCGTAAACTTCGCCCCTAAGTCTTCGTGTCCATGAAACGTCCAGCCTGCTTTTTTGTCAAATCGCTTGGTGGCAGGCTTGGCAATGTCGTGCATGATGGCCGCCCAGCGTAGCCAGAGGTCATCAGTGTTTTTACAAATATTATCTAAGACTTGAAGCGTATGATAAAAATTGTCTTTGTGGCCTTTACCATCTTGAATTTCGGCACCAAGTAGTTCTACAAATTCTGGAAAAATACGTTTTAGTATCGTGGCTTGATGCAATAACTTAAAACCATACGAAGGCACGGGGGCCAAAACGATTTTATTGAGTTCGTCAATTATCCGTTCTTTTGAAATAATATCAATGCGCTCGGCAGTTTTGACGAGGCCATCAAAAGTATCGGGTTCGATGTCAAAGTTGAGTTGAGTAGCAAACCGCACGGCACGCATCATGCGGAGTGGGTCGTCCGAAAACGTAACTTCGGGGTCGAGTGGCGTTCTGATTATTTTTCTGCGAATGTCGTTTAGGCCATCAAAAGGGTCAATCAGTTCGCCAAAGTTACTGTTGTTCAGACTTATTCCCATGGCATTGATTGTAAAATCTCGGCGATTTTGGTCGTCTTCAAGTGTGCCATCTTCCACGATTGGCTTACGTGAATCTCGCTGATAAGACTCACGCCTTGCGCCCACAAATTCTACTTCCCAGTCGTTGATTTTGATTTGTGCCGTTCCAAAATTCTTAAATACATTTACATAAACACCTGCATTTTGAGCTACTTTTTCGGCCAGTTCTACACCGCTACCCACACACACTACGTCAATGTCTTTGGACGGGCGGTTTAATATCAAGTCTCTCACAAAGCCACCAATCACATAGCAATCCAAGCCAAGACTTTGGCCGGCATCGGCTATTTGTTTAAAAATGGGATTTTGGGAGAGAGTTTCGGTAAAATTCATGTATTTGTTTTTAAGGAGTCGTGAGTTAAATACAATGCTGTTAATCAGTAAGTTATCAAAATAAAAATACCGTATTACTTTTGAATAAGTACTTAAATATTTCTAAGACTGTTTTTTTGCAGAAAATCAAATTTTATATTTTTTTGCTCTATGATAGTTAAAAAGTGTATCAATCTGGGTTACAACGCATTTGAATTTTTTGTGGACGTCTTTTTTTACCCCAAAAGACACAAAATTTACAAAAAACAATAGTTTTTAAATTTCTGGTGGCTTTTTGTTAATTTTTGGGCTGAATGATTATGTAAATCATCAAAGAGCCACCATTTATTTGTAGAACTTTATGTAAAGTTAGAAAAACTATTTTAATATCGCCAAATTGACACCGTTTTGAATTGACTGACTTGATGAACCAAAAACTAACCCTCTTTTCAGTTCAATTGCGATAATTTTGACGGCTGCCAACTGGCCGCTTGACGACTCAAAAATACCAATACGGGTGAGTATTTATTTGATTTTAAATATCTAATTATTAACTAATTAGAGTGTTATACGTTTTTCACTATTTACTACTTGCTTGTTTCTTAAAAACCCAAATTACACCCACGACTGAAACCAAAAATAAAGCCATTATCACAACACGACTTACGACATTTTCATTTGGGTTATCAATCAATATTTTAATATTTTGTGCTTCGTAACCCACCCAAACAGCGAGCAATGTACGGGGAATCATTCCCAAAAAACCACCTAATAGTATATTTTTAAGGCGCAAATCGGCCACGGCAAACAGTACATTGGTAAGCGCAAAGGGCAATACGGGCGAAAGTTTAGTAAAAAAAACAAAATTGAATTGATTGGTCTGAATTTTGTCAAAAAAAGATTTGGTACGTGGGTATGTTACAAAAAAATCCTGAACGACCTGTTTATCAGTCAGTTGCACAACCCAATAGACTGACATAATAGCAAGTAGATTCATCGAAATAAGTGGTAGTACGGCCGCCCAGCCCAAAAAATATCCAAAAACAAAAGCCAGTAGCGTGGGCGGAGCAATGGCAATGGCAGACAAAGCTGTGAGCGTGAGCGTAGCCCAGATCCAATCAATAGTCTGAAATTGCCTAATAGTGTTTTCGTTATTGATAAGCCATACACCCAGCGCAGTGCTACCAATGGCAGGCGAAATAGCGAGATAGGCCGTCAGGAAGCCGCCCCATGTAAGTCGTTTTTTCAATATCCTATTTGGCTTTCTATCC
>JAYVJH010000596.1:0-2729 GCA_043769455.1 Runella sp.
ACAGGCATTTTAGCCACATCAGGCATAGGTTTGGTTGGATTACAAAGATTGAACCTATCTTGCTGAATCAAGGGCAGTTTACTAAAATTGGCTGGCGACGTAGCCATAACAACAATTTGTGGTCGAAATTCGCTCGTCATACCTATTGTTTGTACCGTTATACGGTCTGACAGTCGGTCGAGTTCCTTCATGTATGCCACTAATTGGTCGTGCCGAGTTTGGTGTGTACCAATCGGATAGCCCAAAAACTGCTCAGGGCTTGGAATGGCCGAATTGAGTTTTTTGCCACCAAAAAAGTAGTCTTGCTGGGCAAACGAAGTGAAAAACGAGCAGTGAAAAATGAACAACGAATAAATAAGACCTGAAATTACATTGAAGCGAGGTAAGTATTTGATTTTCATGTATTTGGGGTTTTAAGAGTTTAATAAGTTTTTTAAATCTAAAATCGTTTGCGTAGGGTCGTTGGCACTAAACACAAAATTGCCAGCTACCAGCACATCTGCGCCAGCCGCTACCAAAAGCGGAGCGTTTTGTGCGTTTACACCGCCGTCTATTTCTATTAGTGCCGAGCTTTTTGATTCTAAAATCATTTGTTTTAGCTTTTCTACTTTCTTGTAGGTGTATTCGATAAATTGTTGCCCGCCAAAACCAGGATTGACAGACATAATTAAAACCAAGTCTAAGTCCTGAATTACGTTTTCGAGAACGCTCGCTGGTGTATGTGGATTGAGGGCTACGCCCGCCTTGCAACCTAAGTCTTTGATTTGCTGAACCGTCCGATGTAAATGGGTACAGGCTTCGGCATGTACTGTAATAACGGCAGCCCCTAATTGCTTGAATATGTCTATATACCGCTCGGGGCGAACTATCATCAAATGTACGTCTAATGGCTTGGTAGCATGGCGACTGATGGCTTCTAAAACGGGCATACCAAACGAAATATTAGGTACAAATTCACCGTCCATGATGTCAATATGAAACCAGTCGGCTGCGCTGGCGTTTATCATTTCGATGTCTCGTTGTAAGTTGGCAAAGTCGGCAGCCAAAATCGAAGGGGCAATCAGTACTTGTCGGTTGGTTATCATTAAATAATTGTTGGTTATCACAAAAGTAATGGGTTTTTGACTGACTTTGACTATTTTTGAACCGTGAATAATGCTTTGGAATTATGGATATTCAAATAGTAACTACTGATTTTAAAAAATCTATCGAAAATTTGTATGGCCAGTTGCTATACAAACTAATACTCTTTGGCTCATTTGCGCGGGGCGACTTCAACGAATATTCTGACATTGACATACTTATGGTTATCGAAAACGAAAATTTACGACCTTTTCAAGAAATAGATAAAATTACTCCTATTGTCAATGATTACTTGAATAAATACCAACTACTCTTTTCGATTGTTCCAGTGAGCCGTTTCAATTATGAGAAATATGACTTTCCGCTTTACAAAAACATTCGTTTGGAGGGAATTGAAATATGATTGAAGAAATTAGACAAATCATTTTCCCAAAAACAATTTTAAGCTAAATAACAAGTAAATAATAACATGGTGAGTTTAAAATTGAGACAGCTAAAAAGCCCTGAAAGGGTGATGTCATCGATAATATCAATACAGAAGAGCCTATTACGCCCTTTCAGGGCTTTCGATGTGGAGCATTTTTACGGCGTAGTGCTTCACACTACGCTAATGATAATACCCTTTCAGGGCTAAAAAATGACCAACTTATAATTTACTCATTACCATGAACGCAATCATTGATTTTTTTCAGTACATACTCAATTCGGAAGAAATAATCCGAACTGGGGGCTTGATTGTGATAACGCTCATTATTTTTGCCGAAAATGGCTTGTTCTTTGCTTTTTTCTTGCCAGGCGACTATCTTGTTTTTTTGGCTGGAGTTTTTTGTGGTCTCAAAATCTTGAATGTTACACTTCTGGTGCTGCTTAGTGCTATGTTTATTGCTGCTGTGCTGGGGTCGCTGACAGGTTATATGTCTGGTAAATATTTTGGTGAAAGTTTGCAAAGCCGTAAAAATTCGTGGTTTTTTAAGCAAGAATATTTTGATACAACTCGCAAATATTTTGATAAATACGGTAGCCGAACGCTTATTATCAGTCGGTTTTTACCTGTTGTTCGCACTTTTGCACCTATTTTGGCAGGAGTAGTCAGAATGCCAATAGGGGGGTTTTTGACCTATAACGTTGTCGGTGCTTTTCTCTGGATAGTGGGGCTGGCTGGTTCTGGCTACTTTTTTGGCGAGCGTTTTCCGTGGATAGTCGATTATGTAACTTATATTGTCTTGTTTTTTATGGCTATCACTACATTTACTGTCATTAAAGGCTATATTAGTGCAAAAAAAGAAATTGAAAAATAACACCATATAATGCTACTATTTCAAATTGGCTCACTTATCATCAACTGGGTAGAAGTCGTGGACATCACGCTTGTCGGCTTTTTGTTGTACCAAGTTTATTTTTTGGTGCGAGGTAGTTTGGCAAGTCGGGTGTTTTTGGGGTATTTGCTTATTTATGTTGTCTATCTTCTTGTCAAATATCTAAAATTAGAACTGCTCACCAAAATTTTAGAGTATTTTATGGGCGTTGGGGCTATTGCACTTATTGTTATTTTTCAGCAAGAAATTAGGCGTTTTTTGTTGTACGTGGGCAAATCAACGGTTTTTACCAACAACCGAATACTGAACAAAATACTCGGACTGGGTGCA
>JAYVJH010000597.1:0-6035 GCA_043769455.1 Runella sp.
GAAAATATTATTAACAACAGACCCAGAAAAAGACATGGCTATTTAAGTCCAATTCAAATATTTAACCAAAAAGTTGCATTTATTACTTGAATGTAGCTCTGAATTACTCACCAGATTGACATTTTTCATTGTTCGTTTTTCACTATTCACTACCTGATAGTAGCTATTCTTCCAGAAAATTAAGGTCTTTACCAAATGTTTCTTCGGTTTTGGTCAATGACCAAAATGCCAAGCCATAGCAAATAACACCCAATACAGCGCCAGCCACAAGTACGTTGTTCATACCAGCGTCATCGAATGATGATTTGAAATACTGAAAGGTAAATGTCATGGGTATAACTAAGCCTCGTACCACACTTGGCACAGATGTAGTGGCGGTGGCTCGTAAGTTTGTACCATAGAGTTCGGCGACCATCATCAAATATAGACCAATATAACCCGTACTTAGTCCTGCAAAAAAGCATATTGTATATAACATTTTGGGACTTGACGCACCTCCAAACAGATACAGTGCCGCAAAAACTGCACTGAACAGCATGAGATAAACAATGGCTTTGCGCCGAGACTGGATATATTGGCTCAACGGCCCACTAATAAAGTCGCCTGCGGTGAGGCCAAAATAAATAAACATGACACACTTACCTGGTGAAACCGCCTCGACAATACCCATGGCTTTGCCGAACTCATTGCCAAAAGTGGCCAAAATACCAACAATAAACCAAGTAGGTATTCCGATAGCGATACATTGAATATATTTACGGAAGTGTGGCCAAGAGCTAAAAAAGTAAAAATAGTTACCTCGGCTTACGTGTTCTTGTTTCATTTTCAAGAACAATCCAGACTCAAAAACACTGATTCGGAGTAGCAGTAGAGCAATACCCATACCGCCACCTACAAAGTAGGCCGTTCGCCACTCGAACCATTCTTGAGTAATGTACGCTGCCGCCGCTCCCAAATATCCTACACCAGCTACGAGCGTAGGGCCAAGGCTACGGATTTTGGGAGGTACAATCTCAGAAACCAGTGTCATGGCCGCACCAATCTCGCCCGATAAGCCAACACCTGCAATAAACCGAAGTAGTGCATAAGTATTGGTATCTTCGACAAAACCACAGGCGATATTGGCCAATGAATAGACAACGATAGAGCCAAATAAAACCGATAGACGGCCTTTTTTGTCGCCCAGCACTCCCCACAAAATACCACCAACGAGCAACCCCGCTTGCTGCCATGACAAAATATAGCCCCCGATTTTAGACACTTCGGCTTCTGAAAGCCCTAACGACTGTAAACTCGGTACACGGACGATACTAAAAATAAGCATATCGTAAACATCGACAAAAAAGCCTAATGCCGACACAATAACGGGAAGCGTAAACAACGCCCGATAAGGAGAGTCTTTCATAAGTATCATTTAAAAGAGTCTTCTCTAACTGTAATAATGGCATCGATTCGGCGATTGGCACGGCGGCCTTCTGGGGTGGCGTTCGTGGCTTTGGGCTGAGTTGCCCCATAGCCAACGGTCGATAGTATTCGTGTTTTTTCTACGCCCTTTGTCTGTAAACTACTTGCAAAACTACTGGCTCTTTTTCCTGAAAGTTTTTGATTAAATATCTGTCGGCCAGTGCTATCGGCGTGGCCGCTGATGTCAATATTGATTTGTCGGTGTTTTTGCATGATGTCGGCCAAGTTACCAATATTGGTTTGGGCTTGTGAGGTCAAATCGCTTGAATTAAGATTAAATGACACTTCGGGGTCGAAGGTTATTTTGATACCAGCCACCGTACGAGTAACATCTACACCTTTGAGGCGATCTCTGATTTCGACAGCGATTTTATCTAAAAATACGCCTATCTCTGGCGAGGGCGCAGTTATACCAGTCTGAGGGTTTGAGGTAGGTGTTTGACCAGAGGTGTTTGTGCTACCAGAGCCTGTGTCAGCACCCGATTTTTTGAGTGATTTGCAACCAACGGCCAAGATACTTGTTAGAGTTGCGGCCAACATAAAGTGTTTGAAATTCATTGTAATAGTGGTTTTTTTTGAAGTATATACTAATTTGTGTTGCGAATATAACAGTTGTATTGCGGTTCATAATCAATTATTGCTCAAAACTCGCCTTTGTGCCATTTTCTTGTTTGATAGCCTTGATTCGAGCATTGCTTCGCCGCATCACAACTCCCGAACTTTTGGCCAAATACAGGCTATCAATCGTTATGTCGCCATTGAAGGGCTGCACATAGTTGCGTTTGGCGGGTATTCGACAAATAAATTTCTTGACATGATGCCTGCCATCTGGTACGTCCACAAAACCAAAATAATAGCCATCTCCCTGAAATTTGAGCCTTACGTCTGTGTCTATTTCATCAAAAACAGCCCCCATTATACCTTTATTGAGCCATAAGCCAGTTATGTCATTGATGGCGTTGTTCATAAAAGCTGGGTTGGTGTTTTTTATCAATAATTTTTTGATTCTAAAACTACTATTGGGGCTTTTGTACGATGTCCAAGTATGCTTTGAACCTACCCACGAAAGTTGTCTGGCCAACATCGTCGGATAGGCTTTGGTGTCGGGTATGTTTGGCTTACGCAAAGCACCATCAATCAGATAATTATCGACCAAAATATGATTGATGGCTTGGGTATAAAATACGAGCGAACAGGGATTTTTGGCAATTAAGTTTTTGACATACAGGCTATCTTTGCGCCTATGGACAGTCGGATCGACCTGATTCTCGAAAGTAAAAGTATAAAACGGCTTTTCTATCGGAGCATCGCCCCAAGGTTCGTCTTCTTGCTGGGCATAGAGTGTGTCTATCGTTATGGCTCGATGTGCGCCTCTAAAATTGAAACCCCAAACTGCAAAATCATCTTGCTGAATATTCAAATCATTAAAGCCATTGATTTCTTTGAGCGCACGGGCATTGATACGGTCGTAGCCTATGTCTTTCGCATCGTGTCGGGTTATGACATTGACTCCACACATAGGCATATTGACAATACTCATTGAGCCTATCGTTAGTACTGATTTGAAATTGTTTTTGGGTGCTATGATTTGTAAAAATGCTTCCCCGCCTTGTTTTAATGGACTGATAATATTCGATTTAAGGGCATTACCATCAAGTACTACATTACCCAAAAACGAAAGCTGCACGATGTCCTCAATCTGGATTACCTTTACTCGCTCTAAGCCGTTTTGGGATTGGAGTGTGGTATTCTGAAAATTGAAAATAAGCCGATTTGGATTCAATAATTGATATGGTCGAATGGTGAGCGTATCTATTTGATAAGTTTTATGGCCAAAATTTATTTGCTCACCCACTTGCATAGCCTGTCGAAGTCCTGTATTGATAGTTTCATCATCGGTCAGAAACCAATCAATGTTTATACCTTTTTCTACATCAAAAACCCGTTTGAACCTCCCCACTACCTCTCGTTTGCTACTGGTCAATATCGTTCCTACGTTTGGCTCAGATTCTGTGTCTTGGGCATCATATCGCCAATTGCCTTTTTTGTTGGAATCGGTAACATAATATATTTGACCAGAGATAGGTTTTTTGAGTGCCAACATCGCCCGTAGGCTCATGCGCTGCGTTTGAGCAAAAGAAGGTATCGCAACTATCAAGAGTACAATAAAGACGGGTTTGAATGTCATTGGTAATTTGATAATTGATTTAGTTATGGAGACATAAAATTTTATGTCTCCGCTTTTTTCAGTCCATTTCCTTTTTTGGTAGGTCTCTATTTGTACGGTCGTACTTCTTATGATAAACAAAATTATCGATGCACTAAGTCTAAACACCAATTTGTAGGAAGCGGTCAGGGTTGGTAGGTAAGTGATCCCGAAAAAGCTCTTATTGATAAATTACTTTCAGAGTAAGTCTCTCTTGCGGGTATTTGTCGAGTCTGTGATGTTAGGTAGAGGCAATAAAAAAACAATGACACAAGTATAAGAACTGTTTGTCGATATTACAAAAAAAGTATAAATATCTTTTGAAAGAACTAATACAGGGCTGTTTTGGTGGGGTACTTATCGGCAGAAGCAGTATGCCGCAGTGGTCTTTATTGCTGTGGGGTTAGGTAGATAGTCAATAGTAACCTCATAGTGAGCGATTATTCCAAAACACGCAATAGCGTTTGGCATTTGAGTTCTGTTTCTTGCCATTCTTTTTCGGCAATAGAGTCTTCGGTAATGCCCGCTCCTGCATAAAGTGTGGCTGTCTGATTTTCGATTTTCATACAGCGTAAATTTACAAACAAAGCCGATGCGTTCTCAACATTGACAGGCCCTAAAAAGCCACTATAAAAAGTGCGCTCGTAGTGTTCGTTGGCCAATATAAAAGCCTGGGCTGCAGCTTTGGGCATTCCGCATACTGCCGAAGTAGGGTGCAGCAATTCGAGCATCACAGAACCCAACTCGGGGAAGTTAATGGCTCGGCTGTCGATTGAGTAGTCGGTACGGAGGTGCATGAGATTGCCAGCAATAACGGTCTTAGGCCCTTCTTCGATAAACTCCCGCACTCTGATTTTTTTTAGACAGTCAATAATATACCGACTCACAAAGGCTTGCTCTTCTATTTCTTTGTGTGTCCAGACGGCATCACGAACTGGAATGGGCTGGCCACCACTATCTATCGCCGACTGTGTACCTGCCAATGAAACTGTTTTGAAAACACCATCAGCATCAAGACTTACCAACGTTTCGGGACTTGCACCAAGCCAAACTTGGTTGAGTGTAGGCAAATAAACCGCTGACACAAAGGCATTGGGATAGGCTTCGCAGAGTTTTTCAAAGGCAGTAATGACTTCAAAATCAGATTGTAACGCAATGATTTTTCGGCGAGACAGTACTACTTTTTGCATCTGTCCACTTTCAATTGCAGCAACGGCTTGGCGTACAGCATTTTGATAATTATTTTTTTCAGACTCGTCAGCAGTTGCCGCTGGTAGATGTATGTCTGATTTTGGGCGGGGAATATAGTCTGCAACTATTCGCTCAAAGGTCATTCGGTCGGGGTGAATTGCTGAATATTGGTGTGCTTGTTGCAAAGGCTCACCAACGGCACTGAACCTAAAATATAAGTGTGCTTCGATAAAAATCGTGTCATTGCCTTCGGGATTCAGAAATGGACTGATGGCAAAACCCATCGGCATATCTTCAAGACTAATTTTAAATGTTGGTTGCCTGTCTTCCAAGTTCACAATCAGTTGTTTGTCCGTTTGGCGAGGCAGCTTCCACAAAGCGACCGCATAGCCCATCTCAATCGCTGCCTGCCAATGTGCAGCGATTGAGTGTGTCTGGACTTGCGACTGAACTATTGTGTTCATTTATAAGATGGGTAACTGAGTGATAACATTTATCAGTAATTTTTAGCCTCCAATACTCTGGCCTATTTTCATGGCTACGGCCATGTCGCCTTTTATTTTTAATTTGCCTGTCATGTACGCCATCATTGGGTTGAGATCGCCACTGATGAGATTAAGTGCATTTTCGACCGAAATCTCCAGAGCGCAGTCTGTCTCAATGTCTTCATTGGTTACAATGTTCGGTACTTGTTTGGCATCTATGGCCACTACGCCATCGCTTGTTACAAACTTGGCACTGGCATTGAGGCCGCTGTCGTTGCCTACCAAGGCTTTAATTTTGTCTGTCAGTACTTGTAAACTCATTGTCTTGCTTATTGTTTAGTAAAATTTATTTTTCAGTTTCAAAGTTCGTACACAGTAGCCAGATTTCAAAATTTCAGAGCATGAATGAGTACTTTTATGGTCTCATTGCCTTATATTTAAAAACAAAATCTTTGCTATTGAAGTCTTCGCTTTGAGCGAGGACTTCATTGAACCATAAACAATAAATCAATGAACTCAAATCGTCGAAGTTTTATCAAAAATGTAGCGGCGGCTTCGGCTTTGGTTGCTACCGAGTCATTGGCACGGCCATTTAGTATCATCAAAGACTACGCCAAGATTAGCCCCAACGACAAAATCAGAATTGCAACCATTGGCGTTGGTATTCAGGGACATTACGACACGCAAGC
>JAYVJH010000598.1:0-2176 GCA_043769455.1 Runella sp.
CTGTGCCCGAATGATTGCTTCGTGTGCAGCTCGATTCCGCCGGGTATTGACCCAAAACAGCGCGAAAGCTCCTCCAAATCCAAGTACCATAATCAGCGTAATAGGCACCAACATTACCCCGCTTTTCCACTCCATTGTCAGCCCGTTTGCCGTTGAACGATTACCTATTTTTTTGCTGTCCCAAAAGCCACCCCATAACAAACAAGGGAAATCAGAACGCTGACAATATAGAGCGTCAGCAAACTGTATTTTACCTCGTCGGAGGCATCCAGAATTTCGGCAAAGTTGGACGTACTGGTTAAAATGCCAGTAATAACAATATCCCCGCCATCGGGCTGGTGTTAAAAAAAAAGAGACTAAGTCAGCGTCAGCGTAACTTAGCCCCATGCAAAACGAAATAAATATTTTGGCTACCTACCAAAATATCCTCGGAACAAAGTTATCGTATTTAGCGGCTCTCAGCAAAGCCTACTGGTCGCACACAGGCAAATTTTCGTTGACCAACCTGCACCGCTGGATTTTCGGGCCTGGCAGTAGCCTTCGGAGCATCGAACGTTTTTTTGCCTCTACCCATGATTGGGGCTTGAGCAGTGTAGAATTGATAGATGGTTTTTTGACCCGCTTATCGGGGTCCTTTTCTGGGTTACTGGGTCATTGGGCGTTGGCCACCGACGAGACGGTGGGCAAAAAAGCAGGCCACGCCACGCACGGTATCGGGTTCCACTACTCCTCCAAAGACAGCAAGGTGGTCAAGAGCGTGGCGGTGCTTAATCTATCCTTGTTGCACGTGGGAACTAAATTGAGCCTCCCAACTTGCCAAGAACAACTGCTGTTCAGCACTGTTGAGGCTTCAAAAAAGCCGAAAAAGCAGTTGGCCAACGTGACCGCCGGCCTCCCTGCCACCGCCCCCAAAAAGGTGGGAAGGCCAAAAGGAAGTAAAAACAAGCCAAAACAGGCCCTTGCACCTGCCTATACATTTCAGGTCTTAGACCGTGTTTTGGGCAGTTTTTTCACGTTGTTTGCCCAATTTCTGTCCAAAGCCATCCAAATCAAGTACCTCATTGGGGATGGCGGCTTCGGCAACAACACGGTGGCCAACATAGCCGCTGCCCAAAACCTGTACCTGATCAGCAAACTCCAATACAATGCGGCACTCTATTTTCCGTTTGGGGGCGAGTACGGTGGGAAGGGAAGACCAAAGGTGTTCGGCCAGAAGATCGACTACAAAAACCTGCCCCCAAGTGCCTTGGTCAACGAGCAGACCATTGACGGGGTGAGCTACTTGACCTACCAGGTCAAAAAAATGTTGCACAAATCATTTGATATGCCGCTCAATGTGGTGATACTGGTCAAAAAAACGGGCGACCAAACAAGCAGGCCCACCATTTTGTTCTCCACCGACCTGGAGGCAAGTGCCGATACGATTGTCACTTATTACCAGTCACGGTTTCAGATCGAATTCAATTTCAGGGATGCCCGACAGTTCTTTGGACTTTCGCATTTTAAAAATATCAACGCAAAACAAGTCCAAAACGTCATCGGGTTCGCCTTCTTTATGGTCACCCTGTCAAACATCCTCATTTTTGAAATCAAGGCAAAACATCCCAATTGCACCATCTCTATCCAAGACCTAAAAGCCTTTTTTAGGGCCGAAAAATACCTCAATGAACTTTTAAATACCCCTGAAATCAAGTCGGGTACATTTTTATCTCAATATCCAAATCTAAAAATCCCCATTATTGGAGCAATTAACTTCGACTGATGGCGGGGATATTGTTGTGTAGGCTGGATTGATAACTATCACAGGTACGCCATACATAGCGGCCTTGTAGGAAATAAAGCTCCGAAGCTGATAGAATGCCCAATTGGAATGTTTAGCCCGTTGAGTCTGGCGCAACCGTTTCTCATCTTTCCGCACATTCTTGGAAATACCAGCAAGGTCTTCCAAAACAATAGCAGATTGTGTGCCTTTTGCCTTCAATACAAGGGACTTAGATATGCAATGGTTTGTGTCGGATTGAAATTTGGCTTGATTGCCGGAGAGTTTTTTAAGTCGTCGTTTGGCCGACTTCGTACCAACACTTTGCAAACCAGCCCGGCGTTTTAAATACCACTGTCTTGTTACTTCGACTTTGGCCCCGCTAAAGCTTTGCCCGTCACTATCGGTGGCAAGGGT
>JAYVJH010000599.1:0-7580 GCA_043769455.1 Runella sp.
CTCGGCGGTGTGTAAGGTCGATGGCGGCGTAGCCATCGAAACGGCCATTACAGTAGAAGCTGGCTTGCCACCAATGCCACAAATCAAAACATCTAATTCTGTAATTTGCTATACAGCTTCGGCCACACTCACAGCCACAGGCTGCGATGCAACAGTTGTATGGTCGGACGGACAAACTGGAAACAGTATCGTAGTCAGAAACGATAATGGAGTAAGCCAAACAGTCAATTATTCAGCCATTTGCAAACGTGATAACTGTGAGTCGCTACGGTCTGCTATTATTTCATTAGATTTAATAAAAAAAATAGCCACCCCCGATGCTACTCCACAACTGACCAACGTTTGTCCCTATCAAACGGTAGATTTATCAACAGCTATTTTGACAAAACCAAGCACCGATGGGGGCTATTTTGTGTTTAGTGGTTCAGAGCAAAGCCAGTCTCCGATAGACAACACAGGAGCGGTTGCCAAGGCTGGTATTTATTATTTTGTAGAATTAACCCCATCGGGTTGTAAAAGTGTATCTGTGCCAATAGAAGTAACGCTTGCAGCTTGCGCCAACGGCATTGCGCCTTGCTCAACCAATCCTGCCACGGCCTCAATCGTCAAAACAGAGCCAGTTGCTGGCAATAATTATTACTTAGAAGGAAAAATTGGCGGCATGGCTACCAAAAGCCAATGGATAACAAACGGAACGGGTACGTTTAACAATATAAATGCCCTCGCTACCATTTATAAACCCTCAATCGATGACCGCAAAGCTGGAAAAGTGAGCATAAGTCTCAAAACCAACGACCCCGACAGCATCGGTGTTTGTAAGCCAGGCGTTGCAATAATTGACCTAAAAATAGATACAATAATAGTATTGATGAGAGAAATATTGGGCGTAAGTAAATATCTAAACTCTACGAGCGTTTATCAACTTACAGACGGTACAATTATACCCAAACGTTATAGCATTGAATACAATATCAGGGTCTTTAACTTGGGCAACCACGACCTTATCGAAACACAAATTATAGATAGTTTGGATAAAGTTTTCAAAAATGGCGCAATTATTGTTAATAAGCCAATAGTAACGATTTTAGACAATGCCAACTCGGTCTATCAGTGGGAGACAGATACCACATACACAGGCCAAAACGGCAACTATGAAATACTAAGAGCCGAAAAGTGTATTTTACCAAAGGGAGAATCTCGGACAATAAGCATCAAAATGGTCGTAGATTTGAGCAAAGCCCGTGATACGGTATTTCTGAACACAGCCTACGCTTCGTCGTTGGACATTGATGGTAATATTTGTAGAGATGTTTCGACAGACGGCAAAGTAGCCGACCCCGACAACAACGGCAACCCGCTTGACAATACAACACCAACCCCTCTGGTGTTAAATAGTCTGGGGGGCAATGTTGAGATTGGTGATATATTTATTCCAGAAGGCTTTTCGCCCAATGGTGATGGTATCAATGATTTGTTTGTAATTAAAAAATTGGACATTCTAAATTTAAAATTAGAAATATATAACCGAAATGGCGGCTTGGTTTACTCAAAAGAAAACTATAAAAACGACTGGAATGGTACAAGTAATTTGGTTACAAATCAGAAAACAGGCTTGCCCGATGGAACCTATTTTTATGTAGTCAAAACAGAAGACGGGCGTGAGTTTTCAAGATTTATGACAATCAGTCGGTAGAGAATATAAACGTCGTAGCAATAAAGTACGAACTATCCACATTCAGAATGAAAAAGACATACATTATACTGTTATTGTTTTTGAGCATATTGGCCAATGCTCAAGAGAGCGTTTTGCAACAAGCCAATCGGCAGTTTGACACACGTGCTTTTGCAAAGGCTATATCTCTTTATGAGCAAGTGTTAGAAGACAAATCGTTGCCCAAAAAACAAACACAAACCGTCAAGGCCAATGTAGCATATTCCTACTCTGAGTTGGGTGATTTTGCCAAATCAGAGAGTATTTATCGAGAAGTACTTGCAGAAGGAAGTCCATTGACGGGTCCCATGGCGATTCATTATTTACATTATGCCAAGGTATTGGCCAATGTAGGTAAATCTAAAGAAGCTGAACAGTATTTTGCTCAATATCAAACAAATAAAGTTAGTACGGTCGTTGATGCTTCGACCTATTCAAAGGGAAAAATATCTTACAAGGTCGAGTCGCTATCAATCAATACCGATGAGTCAGAGTTTAGCCCTTCTTATTTTAAAGATGGTTTGGTTTATGTTTCGGGTAAGTCATCTTCTTTGGTGTCGTCTGAGTCGCTCAATAAAGGGTACTTAGACTTGTTTTATGTGGCCAATCGCAATGACATTCGGTCGGTAACAACCGTTAATTCCGACGGTACTGAGGCCGAAATAAAAACAAACGGCAGCAGCAACACTGGGCGAGTAAGACAAGAAAGAGTTTTGGGTAAAGATGCTTACACACTCAATACCTCAAACGACTCAAAAACAATAGGACGCGCCATTGGCTATGGCTTAGACGAAGCAAGTATTGGTGGAAACAGTAACGGCAACAGAAATTCAAAACCTGGCCAGCCAAATTCTTTTAGTAAAACACTAAATACCAAATACCACGAAGGGCCGGCCACGTTTAGTACGGACGGGTCTCAGGTGATTTTTACAAGAAATAACTTTAATGGTGGCCAAAAAGGCCAAAGCGTTGATAACGACATCAAACTCAAGCTCTATTCGGCTCAATATGGCAACGGCGACTGGACAAATGTGCAAGAATTACCTTTTAATAGTGACGAATATTCGACAGCACACCCAGCACTGAGTAAAGACGGCTCGCGGCTCTATTTTGTGTCAGACATGCCCCGTGGTGTGGGCGGCAAGGACTTATATGTATCGTTTCGTGAAGGCAATAGCTGGGGAAAGCCCGTTAATATGGGCAAAGAAATCAACAGCAAAAACGACGAGCTGTTTCCAACTATTGACGACAACGGAAACCTGTATTTTTCGACAACTGGCCGTAGAGGTGGGCTTGGTGCGCTGGACATATATTACGCCATTTTGAGCCGAGACGGTACACAGGTTATTGATATTATTCATCTTGATGCCCCACTCAACTCAAAAGGCGATGATTTTGGGTTCATTACCGATAGCGATCGCAGTGCAGGTTTTTTTAGTAGCAACCGCCGTGCTGGCGATGACGATATATTTCGTTTTAGCCGTGAAAGCTCACTATACGACTGCCGTGACCTAACACTTCGCATTTATGACAACGAAACACAACTACCCGTTGATAGTGTAAAAATTATTGCAAAATCAAGAAATGGAGGGGGCGAAAACAAAGAACTCTTTACAGACGAAAATGGCCGGGCGCATCTTTGTCTTTCTACCCAAAACGACTATCTGTTTACGGCCTCAAAAGATGGGTTTTTGAATAGCACCATTGGTTTCACAACTCGTGGCCTAACCGACGACAAACCCACAAGACTTGAAATGTCAATAGGAAAACCAATCATGCTCGTTGATACAGTCGAGACTCAAAGCTCACAACAACCAACCGAAAACAGACCAAATACCTGGGGGCAAAATACCAAAAACGATACAAAAGAGCAAACGTGGAATGGCGCTGACAGGGTTTCGAGCAAAATAGCTGGTATTGCTATGGAAGGTACAGACGGAAGCCCTATTGTTGGAGCATTGATAAAGTTGAGAAGTAGCTGTACTGGAAAAGTAACACAAACTGTACTCACAGACGCTACGGGTAGGTATAGCTTTACAGTAAATGACAACGACAGATGCGGATACACAGTAGAGTCTTCAAAAAAATCGTACGGCACCAATATAAGTTTTATTAAGAAGGCATCAAAAAAAGCCAAACCCAACAAAGTTATATCTGCCGACTTACCAATGCTCAAAGTAGGTGATTTGATACGAATCGACAATATTGCATTTGAAGGTAGTAAAGCGGCCATTCAACCAAATGTAGCACGAGAATTAGACAAATTGGTGGGAACAATGCGAAAATACTCAATGATGAACGTAGAAATTATGACTCATACCGATAGCCGTGGCGAAGCCGAAGAAAATAAGGTAACTTCTCTGAGACGCTCACAGGCGATACTTAGTTATTTGGCCAATAAAGGAATATCTAAAAACCGTATGAAAGCCACAGGCGTAGGCGAAGCGGCACCTATCAATGGCTGCGTGGACGGTGTGATTTGTACCGAGGGCGAATACCAGCGCAACCGCCGAACGGAATTTAAAGTGCTGTCGGTAATGTGATTCGATTTACGATTTACCAATAAAGCGCAGAACCAATTGTGGTTCTGCGCTTTATTTTTGTTCACAATCAGAAAATACCTATTTTTGGGTGTCGTGCGTGGTCGTGTGTACTCGTTGTCATCAAGCCCCCACGACCAATGACCCAAAACCAATATGATTTTTCGTTCGCTACTTAGTAAACCACTTGCCCAACTAATTGTAAACCAGCAACAAAGCTGGATATACGCCGCCGCCGATACTCAAAAATACTGGCTCAAAAAGCTCGTTTCGGAAGCAAAAAATACAGCCTTTGGCAAAGCACACCAATTTGCCAATATCCAGACCTACAACGACTTCAAACAAGCCGTACCCATCAGAGACTACGAAGAGCTGCAACCTTATATTGAGCAAATCATTGACGGCCAGCCAGATGTACTTTGGCGGGGGCAACCCGTTTATTTTGCCAAAACGTCTGGTACAACTTCTGGCACTAAATACATTCCAATTACCAAAGATTCAATTTCAAATCACATCGACTCCGCCAGAGATGCGCTCTTGAATTATGTCCATGAAACAGGGCGGGCGCAATTTTTGGATAAAAAACTTATTTTTTTGTCGGGTAGCCCTATTTTAGACCAAAAAGGACTTGTTCCAACTGGGCGGCTTTCGGGTATTGTCAATCACCACGTGCCTGCCTACTTGCGCTCAAACCAAATGCCAAGCTACAACACCAACTGCATCGAAGACTGGGAAACAAAATTAGACCAAATTATAGACGAAACACTAAACCAGCCCATGTCGCTCATTTCGGGTATTCCGCCTTGGGTACAGATGTATTTCGATAAAATCGTTGCCCGAACAGGTCGCCCTATCAAAGACGTTTTTCCTGACTTTGAACTATTTGTATATGGTGGAGTTAATTTTGAGCCATACCGTGCCAAGTTATTTGAAACAATCGGCAAAAAAATAGACTCAATCGAGATGTATCCCGCATCTGAGGGTTTTATTGCCTATCAAGATTCACAGAAAGCCGAAGGACTACTGTTGTTGTTAAATTCAGGTATTTTCTTTGAATTTATCCCTGTCGAAGATTATTTTAATCCAAACCTAACAAGATTATGTATTGAAGAAGTAGAATTAAACAAAAACTACGCACTCGTCATCAACAGCAACGCCGGTCTTTGGGGCTATTCGATTGGCGATACTGTCAAATTTGTATCTAAAAACCCTTATCGTATCGTAGTTTCAGGACGAATCAAGCATTTTATTTCGGCTTTCGGCGAACACGTCATTGGTGAAGAAATAGAAAAAGCACTACAATATGCCATGGCCCAGCACCCCGAAACAGAAATCGTAGAGCTGACAGTAGCCCCAATGGTAGCACCCTCAGAAGGACTCCCCTACCACGAATGGCTCATTGAATTTGCCCAACAACCACACGACCCCAACGCCTTTGCCGCCGCTCTCGACCACCGCCTAACACAGCTCAACGCCTATTACGATGATTTGATTGGCGGGACAATTTTACAACCACTCAAAATAACCTCGCTACGCCCCAATTCGTTTATTGACTATATGCGAAAAAAGGGCAAACTCGGTGGCCAAAACAAAGTACCACGATTGGCCAACGACCGAACGATTGCCGATGAATTAACAAAAAATCGCTAACTTTACGGCTCATTTTACGCCCAAATCTAAATGACCAATTCAGATAAACCTATTCAAAACTCACCCTCAACTGTCAAATTGCCAGTTTTGCTTGGTCTCACACTCGTTTCAGGTATTTTTTTGGGTGCAACATTTTTGGGTGGTCGTGGTACAAACGATGTCTCAAAGGGCTACACCAAGTTCAAAGAAGTGTTGCAGTTGATTAACAACAACTACGTTGATACAGTCAATACTGACGAATTAGTGGACTACTCGATAACCAAAATGCTCGAAAAGTTAGACCCACACACTACTTACTTTCCACCAGCCGAAGCAGAGGCCGTTCGTTCGCAGCTTTCAAATGGCTACGATGGCATTGGCATAGAGTTCAATTTGTTCAAAGACACAGTTCAGGTCGTTGGTACACTTTCGGGCGGGCCGTCTGAGGCGGTGGGCATTAGGGGTGGCGATAAAATGATACGGGTCGATGGTTTGGATTTTACAGGAAAAAAAATGACCAATGCCTATATTTATTCAAAACTAAGAGGGCAGCGAAACTCGGAAGTAAAAATTGATATGTTGAGAGGCAAAAAAATACTATCGTTTACTCTCAAACGGGGCCGCATATCAACTTATTCAATCGATGCGGCTTATATTACCAACGGTGATGTGGGCTATCTGAAAGTTACAAAATTTGCAGAAAGTACTTATGACGAGTTTAAAAGTGCCATCAAAACTCTCAAATCGCAGGGAATGAAAAAACTACTGCTCGATCTTCGGGGCAATCCTGGCGGCTACATGGACAGAGCCACCAACATGGTTGATGAACTGCTGGGCGGCAACAAATTGATTGTTTATACCGACGGCAAAGACAACCGATACGACCACAAAACCAATACCGCTTTTGACGGACTCTTTGAAGACGGCCCCGTCATTGTGCTAATAGACGAAGGCAGCGCATCGGCTTCCGAAATCGTTTCGGGTGCGCTACAAGACCACGACCGTGCGCTTATTGTAGGCCGCCGCTCGTTTGGCAAAGGGTTGGTGCAGATGCCCGTCGGCCTGTCCGATGGTTCAGAACTAAGAATTACGATTTCGAGATATTATACACCCTCTGGCCGCAGTATTCAGAAACCCTACGAGCATGGCCACTTAGAAGACTACGAAAAAGACATGAAGCAACGCATAGACGGTGGGGAACTGTTTGTAGCCGATAGCATCAAAAATAACCCAAAACTTAGATTCAAAACCGATGCTGGGCGGGTTGTTTATGGCGGTGGCGGTATCAGTCCCGATGTTTTTGTGGGGCAAGACACCAGCCTATATTCCAACTATTTGTATGCGCTTTGGGGCCAAAATATAATCAGAGAATACGCTCTTCAATATACCGACAAACACCGTACAGAGTTAGCAAAGATGACCTTTGACGATTATCTCAAAACGTTTTCTGTCAGCGAGTCAGACTTGCAGCAAGTGCAGAAGGCAGCTACGGAGGCAGCAATAAAACCCAACGATAAAGAATACAATCGCTCAAAAAACTATATCAAGGCACAACTCAAAGCATACATAGGGCGGTATGTTTTTCAGAAAAAAGGCCAAAGCAACGGCCTCAACAACGAATACTACCAAGCCATGTCTGCACTCGACAACACCTACACAAAAGCCCTTACACTATTTGACCAAGCCAAACTGTTGAGTAA
>JAYVJH010000600.1:0-8861 GCA_043769455.1 Runella sp.
GTTTTAGATTTAGGTTCGACCAAAGAGCAAATTTGTAGCCTCGCCGACCAACATCCACGCCGAGCGGCTTTTGTGGCAGCACACCCCATGGCTGGTACCGAAAACTCTGGCCCATCGGCAGCCTTCAAAGAGCTATTAGCCGATAAAAACGTGATAATATGCGACAGAGAGCGAAGCCACCCCGACTCTTTGGCATTGACAGAGGCACTGTTCAAAGAAATTGGTATGAAGATACACTACATGACTCCCGCCGAGCATGACTTACACCTGGCTTATGTCTCTCATTTGAGCCACATAAGTGCTTTTGCGTTGGGGGTTACGGTATTAGAAAAAGAAAAAGACGAGCAAAACATATTTGACATGGCCAGTACAGGTTTTGGCTCAACAGTACGCTTGGCCAAAAGTTCACCTGCTATGTGGGGGCCTATATTTGACCAAAATAGAGCCAATGTCTCTCAAGCTTTGGCCGACTATATTGAGTTTTTGCAACAATTCAAAACTATAATCGACAATCAAGACACAGCCGCCAGCCAGCAATTTATGGCCAAAGCCAATGAAATTAGACGTATTTTGTTGGGTATTGAGCGCAAATAATTGTTCTCGCCAAAAGAAATCTTAATATAGAGTTCGGTGGCGGCAGTCTTGTTTTGTCGTTACAATATAAAGGATATTAGCAAGCGTAATGGATAAGCAACAAAATTTGCCAAATCAACAATAATATAAATGCTGGTACAGCCGTTTAAAATACCTTTCTACAAAGAAATAAATGACTTTCTCAAATCTATCCCATCAGATTTAAGAACTTCTAATTCTAACTTTTATTGTTTTAAATTAAACCCCAATGAGGGTTCAATGGCTAATTACAAACCACCATTTAAAAAAGACTTTTATTTTTTGGCATTAATCACAAATGCTGGAGAAACTAAAATAACTTATGACAACACAAATGTTACTGAATTAAACTCTTTTTTAGTGTTTCAATCGCCTAATTTGCTGTATAGTTTTTTTAGAGATAGCACTGCAAATGGATACCTAATTTATTTTAAAAAGGAATGTTTCTCGTTTTTTAAACCTGATTTAGAAAAAGAATTTCCTTTTTTCAATATTTTACACACCAACTTCTTTAAACTCAACCAAGCTAAGTTTAAAGAATTTGCACCACACTTTAAAGACGTATTAACCGCTTATGAAAGTGCAAATGACAAGCAACATACGATTGCGACCGTGAAATTGTTGTCGTTACTTTATCAACTCAAAGAATTTACAACCGCATTTACTCAGTGGGAAGAAGGGTTTACTTCGCCGCAACAAATTATATTTCAAAAATTTATTCAGTTGGTGAACAGTTTTTATTTAGAAAAACGAACGATTGAGGAATATGCTGAAATGCTTTTTATCACATCAAATCACCTATCACAAACTGTAAAATCGGTATCGAATAAGAATGCACTCTCGTATATCAACGAAAGAATAATGACGGAGGCAAAATCAATCATTCAATTTACAGACGCTGATATTGCTGAAATAGCCTACCAACTTAATTTCTCAGACCCAGCCAATTTTGGCAAATTTTTTAAGAAACATTCTGACTTAACGCCCATGGAATACCGAAAAAAAGTTACTTCCAAATAATTGACCATTCTAACCAAGTTATTTACCATTCTGGCTTTCAGATATGCGCTACTTTTGTATCATCAAATTTTGATAATAACATTTAAAAAAAGCAAAAAAATGAAAGTAGCAATTTTAGGAACAGGAATGGTTGGAGACAGCATCGGTTCAAAACTCATAGAACTTGGACATGACGTAATGATTGGTTCAAGAACTTCGGACAACGAAAAAGCCATTGCATTTGTGGGTAAACACAATGGTAAAGCCAAAGCAGGAACTTTTAACGAAGCGGCGGCATTTGGTGAGCTTATTTTTAACTGTACCTCAGGCGTTACCTCAACAGAGGCATTGAAACTTGCGGGCGAGAACAACTTAGGTAACAAAATAATTGTAGATGTCGCCAACCCACTTGATTTTTCGGCAGGTATGCCACCAACATTGTCATTGGTAAATACTACCTCGTTAGGCGAACAAATTCAACAACAATTTCCAAACTCAAAGGTAGTAAAGGCACTCAACACAATGTGGTGTGGCTTAATGGTAAATCCTGCACTAATAAATGGTGCAGACCATTCTACTTTTATTAGTGGCGATGATGCAGATGCAAAAGCGATTGTAAAAGACGTTTTAAAATCTTTTGGGTGGTTTGAAAAAAATATTTTAGACCTTGGTGATATCAGCACCGCCAGAGGTACAGAAATGTATTTGCCGTTATGGTTACGCATTTGGGGAGCCACAAATAATGGTGCTTTTAACATCAAGATAGTAAGTTAAAAATCTACCATTTCGACGTACTTTTACGGCCAACGAGTTATAATAAAAATTTTGGACAGTAAGCTAACAATTAGCATTTTAACCAACAACAGAAAGCACATTTAAGTTTTTAAATGTGCTTTCTGTTGTTGGTTAATGTTGAACAAAAACGGAAATAATAATATTAGTTTTTGTTCAAGTTGCGAAGCCGCCTGTGAGGGTAGAAAGAATATTATTGATTTACGCTCTGATATTGATGGTCATTTTACTTTCTTTTAATCGTTAAAAAGTCTAAAAAATAATGGAAAATATGTTTAAAAATATAATTACAAAATGGCCTTTGTGCTTGTTAGTTATTGTTGCGCTTCAATCTCAAGCCCAATACACCTACCCGCTCGAAAGTGCCAAAAGAAGTTTTGATATTGAACTCGGTGGCGGTAGCCCTGTTTTGTCGCTGCAATATAAACGTTACTATCATTTCAATGCCAAGTCTTTCCTAACGCCTTACCTTGGGTTGGGTACAATATTTGGTAACTTTCGATTGAGTTATAACACGGGATTTTTGTTTTATAGACGGCTACCCAAATTAACCAAAAACCCCTGTAAGCCCCAACCAATCGACATAAATAAAGTATGGTACTGGCATGCAGGCGCAGGAATGGCGTATGTTTCTAAACAACAGATGCTCAACAACGAAGACATTAAAATGCCTTTTTGTCAGTTAGGAATTGGCTATTTTGTAGGGCGGCCTACTGGCTCGTATATGCTCAAATTGAGCGTAACACCTATTTATTTTGAACCTATCAAAACCATTGCTCCTTGGATTGGGGTCAGTTTGAGTTTGTTGGATAGATACAAAGATTAGCTTCCTAATGTTGCCTCTACCCCAACTTCCAACCCTCACGATATTGTCTTGACACAAATTGATTGGCTTCCTCGAAGTTAGTGATTTTCATATCGTTACCGTTCCAGATTAGCTTTTTACGACCATAATAGTCCCAGCCACTACCTTTGGCTTTGCGGAGCATATAGCTACGAATGGCCAGATTACCCATCAAAACGGTTTCTGTCAGTGGCCCCGAGTAGTCAAACGACGACGTGAGGGCTTTATGTAAATCGCTACCAAAACCTGCTTTACAGGCTTCTGTCCATAGCACCTGATGGTTCCATTCGGCAGGGCGAGTAGCTGGTGTAGCATCTTTGGGTGGTTCTATTTTTGTGCCATTTTTCAAGAATACTTTTGGGTTGAGGCCGTACATACCGCAGCTAATGATTCCTTTTTTACCAATCATCAATACCCCATTCTGGCCACCGTCGTCGCTCAGTGGCTCGTCGGCGGGTATCCATTCATGTCTGAAAGGCCGCAAGCCGCCATCTTGCCAAATCATATTCATTTCTGATTTATTTTTGGCCGTAGCCGGGAATTTAATTTGGACTTGCGACGATGGCGGGCAGCCTTCGGGTATCCATTCGGGTGTCCAGTCTTTGATAAATACCGCCCCTACGCTACATTCTACTTCGGTTGGATAGTTTAGACCAAGTACTCGAAACGGTGTATCAATGGTATGGCAGCCAATATCGCCCAATGCTCCCGTACCGAAGTTCCACCAGCCTCTCCACTTAAAAGGGTGATAACCAGGATGATAGTCCACCATTTGAGCTGGGCCAATCCACTGGTCCCAAGCCAAGCCGTCGGGTATGGCTGGCTTGCTGGTTGGTACTGGTATGCCTTGTGGCCACACAGGGCGATTTGTCCAAATCTGAACGGTATGAACATTGCCAATTAGCCCTTTGTCAAACCACTCAACCATTTGTTTTTGGTCAGGGTTCGAGGCTCCATGGTTGCCCATTTGGGTAACTGCCTTGTATTTTCGAGCGGCCTCGGTTAGTGTTCGGGCTTCATAAATATTGTGTGTGAGTGGTTTCTGAACAAAAACGTGCTTGCCCAACTGCATGGCTGCCATCGCAATCACGGCGTGGTTGTGGTCGGGTGTCGAAATCGTCAGTGCATCAATATTTGCGCCTTCTTTTTCGAGCATCACCCTAAAATCTCGGTATTTGGTAGCTTTTGGAAACCGTAATATACTCTGAGCCGCTCTGTCTAAATCTATATCACAAATGGCTACAACGTTGTTTTTGCCACCATTTGAGGCATTAAAAATATCACTCATACCTTTGCCGCCGCCACCCACTGCCGCAATGTTGAGCCTGTCGCTGGGGGCAATGTAGCCTTTGCCAAGTACATGACGAGGTACTAAAAAGAAACTACCAACGGCCAATGCACTTTTTTGTACAAAATCACGCCGTGATACTGTCGAGGGTTTGTCGTTTTGCTCCATCTGTATTATTTTAAAAATGATATAAACCATAAGCACAGAAAATATATATTTTACTTTAAAAACTGGAGTATCAAAAGAAATTATTGCTGACAAAGCCCTGTTTTTGTATTTGATGTACTATATCAAACAATGTTTGATACAGTACATCAACCGTCTGTGAGCAAAATTATCATGGTCTAATTTATAACACTTTGATAGCAACTGGCTGATCGTCAATCGTGATAATTTTCAATTTATACAATTAGTTGTTGATTGTTCAAATGGTGATATGGCTTTTGTTTGTCTCCTCAAAGGAAATAGGGAATTACTGTCCGAAATGGCAAAAATATAGTCAGCCAATCGGAGATGGAAATTTACCTAAAACAGCCGCTAAAACTAAAAATCAATAGAAGATACAGGATAAGTAGTAAATAGCAAAAAACGGACAGCAAAAAATATTGTAATCGGTTAATAATCAGACATTTGAAATAAATCAAAATGTTGTTTATTTGAAGGCAACTACCCACGGCAAATTGAGTTATAAATATGTGTAGATTTTTTTCAAACAAAATAAATTTATCGTATATTTGCAACTTTATTGCGTTTAAAAGAATAATTAACTTAAAATTTCTTTCATCATGAAAACAATTCAAAAATTATCAATCGCTGCACTATTTTTTATGGCCATTGGTTGCAAAGAAGCACCAGCACCCGAAGATGACAACGAGCTGATAACAACAGTACGCCTCAAATTTACAGAAGGTACAACAAGCCAGACTTTTGAGTGGAAAGACTTAGACGGCGATGGGGGCAAAGCACCTACGATTCAGGGGGTAGCTCTCAAACCTAACAAAACCTATAAGTTAGATATTACTTTTTTGGACGAATCTAAAACCCCAATTAGCGATGTAACAAGCGAAGTAGCAAAAGAAGCTGACGAGCATTTGGTTATTTTTACACCCATGCCTACCAACTTGCTTACTTATACTTATGGCGACAAAGATGTCAATAATTTTCCGATTGGCTTGACGGGGTCGATCAAAACTACTACTGCTGGAACAGGCTCTCTCAAAGTGCAACTCAGACACCAGCCGCTTGTCAATAACATGAAACAAAAAAATGGTACTATCACGCCAGGTAGCGACGATGTAAATATTACTTTTGTGGTTGCCGTAAACTGATATTTGTTTTGTAGAGATAAAGATTTAATTTTATAAAAAAATTCATTCTTTATCTCTACAAATATGACATTCTTGGCTTCGGTTTCGTGGTGGATATGGCTCTTGTTGTTCTTAGCTATTGTTGCAATCAGAGATATTTTACAAAAAAAACACACCATTCGGCACAATTTTCCTGTCTTCGGACACTTGCGTTATTTGATAGAAACCGTTGGGCCAGAATTTAGGCAGTATATTGTTGCCAACAACCGTGAAGAGCTACCCTTTAATCGCAGACAGCGTTCGTGGGTGTATGCGTCGTCCAAAAAAGAAAATAATTTTCAAGGGTTTGGTACAGATCAAGATATTTATAGTGCTGGTTATGTGCTGATTAAGCCGGCCTTACTACCTAAACGGCTCCCCAAAAGCCACCCTTTGATAGACAATCCTTATGTGTTGCCGTCGGCCAAAATCATCGGTCAGCACAACCAACGTCAGAAGCCTTATCGACCCAAGCAAGTCATAAATGTATCGGGCATGAGCTACGGCTCACTGTCGGCGGCGGCAGTTGAGTCGTTGAACAAAGGTGCGGCCAAATTTGGCTGCTACCACAACACAGGTGAGGGTGGGTTTTCGCCCTATCATCAGATGGGTGCAGACGTAGTACTGAATATTGGTACAGCCTATTTTGGTATCAGAGACGATGACGGTAACTTTGTGATGGACAAGCTCGTCAAACTTACCAATGACAATTCTTGTATCAAGATGATCGAACTCAAACTCTCGCAAGGAGCAAAGCCAGGTAAAGGTGGAGTGTTGCCAGCTTCAAAAATCACCAAAGAAATTGCCGAAATTCGACATATTCCACTCGGCAAAGATGTTATTTCGCCAGCCGCCCATTCTGCATTTTCAGATATTCCAACTATGTTAGCATTTATTGAGTCGATGGCTACAGCCACAGGCTTGCCAGTGGGTATAAAAGCGGCAGTAGGTAAACTCGAAATGTGGGAAGAACTGACAGATTTGATGGTTTCGACAGGCCGAGGGCCAGACTTTGTAACGATAGACGGCGGCGAGGGTGGCACAGGTGCAGCCCCACCGTCGTTTGCCGACCACGTGTCGCTGCCTTGGGTGTATGCGTTTTCGAGTATTTATAAAATATTCAAAGCCAAAGGACTAACTGACAGAGTTACTTTTATTGGTTCGGGTAAGCTGGGGTTGCCTGCCCAGGCTGTGATGGCTTTTGCGATGGGTGCAGATGTTGTAAATGTAGGTCGAGAAGCCATGCTTTCGATTGGGTGTATTCAGGCGCAAATTTGCCATACCAACCGCTGCCCTTCGGGAGTGGCTACACAAAACAAATGGCTACAAGGCGGCCTCGACCCAGCACTAAAAAGCGAGCGTTTTTATAATTATGCCAAAACGCTCACCAAAGAAGTATTAGAAATTGCCATTGCCTGTGGCTACGAACACCCCAGCCAGTTTACGATGAACGACGTAGATATGTCGGCAGGCGACAACAACCAAACTCGCCCACTACAAACAGTATTTGGTTACGAAAAACAAGCTGTAAGCTATGACGGAATCGAGAGTTTATTGAAATGTGAATATCTGACAAAATAAAACCCTAAATCCAATTCCAATGCTGTCGGGTGTTTCCACCATAGCCGTCAGGATAAGGGAAAAATATCTAATCTTGCGCCTTTGTTGGTGTTTTCACCAACAAGCTACCGTCCGAGTTGTTGATGAAAACACCAACAAAGGCGTAAATACTTTTTATCATTCCGAAGTATAAGGAATCTGCGGTACTCTTGGTAATAAGCTGCGAGGAGACTGTCAGACAAAAACACCCAGAAGCACGAGAAATTGAGCGAGAGAAAAAAATTTCCGAAACAACAAAAAAGCCTCCCGAACGAGAGGCTTTTTTGTTGTGGAGAATATCGGATTCGAACCGATGACCTCTTGCATGCCATGCAAGCGCTCTAGCCAACTGAGCTAATCCCCCTGACTATTACCACAATGCAAATATCAGACTTTGTTTTGATTTTTGCAACAAATATTATCAAAATCTACCTGTCTATACATTCCATAATCAATAAATCGCCAGATTGGGCTAAAATCGTTACAAAGCTATCGGCGGTGGTTTCGTTACTATTTCCATTTCGGTGGCCCAAGGTGAGGGTTTCGTTTTCTAAATTATATTTTAACCCACTTGTAAAAATCCCTTCGACCATTCCGACTGGAATAAGCGAGATGGGCGTATGGGCAGCGTACCATTTTTCATAAATACCAACTAATGGAAAAACCTTTGAATAGTCGTCGAACAACACGATTTTAATCTGGTTTTTGTATCTTACAATATTTGTAAGATTGGCTATGGTGTGGTCGGCTCGGCGACCTGTAGCCCAGACGATGTTTACGGCCGGAAACGCTCGGTCTATCAAAAACTCAATACCTTTTTCTAAGTCTGTTTTGTCTTGGTTGGGCGTATGCACAATTTCGAGTGGATATTGGCGGGCGAGAATTGCCTCAAAGTCAAAGTTTCGATCAAAATCGCCAAGCAATACGTCAAATTTAATACCTAATTCCAGTACTCGGTCAGCGGCAGCGTCCAGCACCACCACAAACGGCGACCATTCCAACAACTGCCCCAATAGTTCATCGCTGCACGCCTCGCCATTGGCAATAATGAGCGCAGGTTCTTGCTTGTCTTTGACGATATGATGTGAAGACATTTATTTTATTATTTGTTTAAAAACTCAAAGATAGCCATTTTGGGCAAGGCATGAACGACAGACAGCGTAAAAAAAGCCACTACCCACCACTTGACTCGGTCAAATATTTGTCTTTGTGGCTGTTCAGTGAGCCAGCCCAAACCACCAATTAGCACCAAAAACGTAGCGGGCGAGAGCCGTCTAAAATAAAGACTTTCGATAGAATCGTCAAACAAATAGAGCAATATTGTAGTCAATAAATAACTACCCGCAACAACGAAAATACCAGAACTGATTGGCGACAAGAC
>JAYVJH010000601.1:0-2464 GCA_043769455.1 Runella sp.
GAGCCACGTCAAGCCCGACTCTTCGTTGTAATGCTCTATACTACCTCGTGGGTGCGTAACTTCATAGGCCGACATGGCGGCATCGCCCACAAAAATAACCTTGTAGTCTTTTGGATATTTGTGCAGTACTTCTAATGTTGGAATCCGTTTACTGCGTCGGTTGTTGTCTTTCCAGAGAGTTTCATAAACGCAATTATGGAAATAAAAAAACTCAATATTTTTAAATTGATATTTAGCTGCCGAAAACAACTGAGAGCAAAGCTCAACGTGTTCGTCCATCGAGCCTCCTACGTCCAGCAGTAGCAAAATCTTGACGTTATTTTTACGTGGTGGTTGCATCTGAATATCCAAAATACCTGCATTTCGACAAGTTCCATCTATCGTCCCCTCCAAATTTATCTCATCGTCGAGTCCCTCACGGGTCAATATTCTAAGGCGTTTCAGTGCCATTTTTATATTTCGGGTACTAAGTTCTACATCGTCGTCATAGTTTCGGTATGCTCGTTGCTCCCAAATTTTGACTGCCGTTTTATTGCCTTTCGATGGCCCCTGTACTCTAAACCCTTCGGGACTAAAACCATTAAAACCATAAGGCGACGTACCGCCCGTACCTATCCATTTGTTGCCGCCATCGTGCCGTTCTTTTTGTTCGTCCATCAGTTTCTGAAAACGCTCAAAGAGAGCTTCCAGACCTCCCATTTTTTCAATTTGTTCTTTTTCTTCATCACTCAAATCGTTTGATAGGGCTTCGTTAAACCATTCTGGCGGTATATTCATTTCTTTCAGTTTCAAATCAACGGTTTCGGCGTTCTGAAAATATTGAGCAAAAAGACGGTCATACAAATCGTAGTGCATTTCGTTTTTGAGCAATACCGTTCTACTCAAATAATAAAACTCATCGGTACTGTAGCCTACAATTTGTTTTTTTAGTCCCTCCAATAAATTGAGGTACTCCCCCAGCGTAACGGGTAGGGCGTGTTGTTTGAGTAATAAAAAAAAGTCTAAAAACATATCAGTCAGTTATTTTTGTTAGGTTATCAATATCGTCTAAGTCTTTTGGCCGTCCGATGGCTTTTTTATTTCTAATCAAATCTACAATATTTATAAAACTAACCTCGATACCGTGTATGTCCAAAATTAACCTTTTTTCATAGCACTCATCAAATTCAATATCAGGCGTTTCGTTCATTACATCAATATAACCATCGTAACGACTTATAGAAATATAACTTGGACGTTGGGTAAAATCTTTTATTTCAAATTCGCCATTGATATAACCCAACCGCTCCAATGCCATTATAATTCGTTTGGCATTTTCTTCTGTTGAGCTAATAAAAATATCAATATCACCAGTGGTTCTCAAGTAGCCATGGGCAATAACTGCATGACCACCTAAAACCACATACTCAACGTTTGCCTCGTTCAGCAGGTGTACGAAGTTTAAGTATTTGTCCTCCATTTTTATCTAAGGGTGGGTTTAGTGGATTGGCATTATAAATCGCTTTTGCATTTTGTATTAGCACCAAAGCAGCATCTAACCGTTCTTGCGGCGTTCGACTGTGCCAATACGCTTTGTCAAAGTTATTGACTTCCTGAAATATTTTTGTTTTGAGTATTTTTGACATAACTAACAAGGTCGTTTTAAGTATTGCCCTTTGGCTTGGCCTACTATTTTGTGGTTATCATAGATTAAATTTCCTCGTAAGAAAGTAGTCTTAACACGCCCAGTAAGTTCTATGCCTTCAAAAACCGAGTAGCCCTGTGTTGATTCAGAATCTTCGGCACGGCATACAAAGGTTTCGGTAGGGTCGAGCAGCGCCACATCAGCATCAAAGCCCAAGGCAATGTCGCCTTTGGTCAAAAGCCCGTACCGTTGAGCGGGATTCCAGCACAATAACTCAGCCATGTGATTGTAGCTCATGCCTCGTTTTGAGCCTTCCGAAAACAAACCGCTCAACATAAACTCCGTACCGCCAAAACCAGACTTAGCCAAGAAAATATTATCAGGTTGCTGGTTATCAGTCTTAAACTCTTCTTTACAACAAGCATGGTCTGAACAAACCCAGTCTATTTTACGGTCTAAGAGTGCCTCCCAAAGCCCCTCAACGTCTGCTCGTGGGCGAATGGGGGGGTTTACTTTGGCATTACAGCCACAGGCGGCATCGGTGTCCAATAGCAAGTGTCCGATGGTTACTTCTCTACGAAAATTGATATGTGGAAACGCCAACTGCATACGGTAGGCCGAATCAAGTGCCTTGCGGGAAGTAAGGTGTAGTAGGTTAATATTGACACATTCGGTTTCGTGAGCCAGATAAGCAGCAATCGCAATGGCCAAGCCCTCTGAGTGCGGTGGTCGAGAAGCCGAGTAAGCCGCCAGTCCTTCGAGCGTGCCTTCTTCTTCGACGATTTTGGTATATGCAGCCATAATTTCGGCAGTTTCGCAGTGCATACTAAGGCTGATATA
>JAYVJH010000602.1:0-4837 GCA_043769455.1 Runella sp.
TGTTTTTTGTAAAGCCAAATGCGGGTTGTACGAAGTTGTAAAAGTCTTGACAAACGACAAATCTTTGTTATAACCCGTTACCAAACCTACGCCTGCCAGTAGGTCGTTGCGGCTATAATCAATTTTATTGGCACTAATTCCTACAATCAAAGCCATGTCTAAACTATTGAAATTAAGACGATTATGCACAAAAAAAGCTGACTGATTGGTAAGAGAAACCCTATCGTTTTCTAAAAAACTTGACAATCATGTGGGAGCTATAAAATTCTATTTATGCTACCATAACTTGAATCATTCCATGAGACTCTTAGCACCATAAAAATAGCACTACCCAATTTTAAAAAAGAAGACTATGGATAATTTTGATGAAAATAAAATGCGCTAATTAAGTATCTATTATTCACGATGATATTTTTGACTTTAAGAAAAACCCAAAAGCAACCGATTTTAGCTTGAAATAGCTGATTTTCAGGTTATTTTGAAAATTAACAAAACTTTTCTTTACTATTCTTTGTATATTCGATAGTAATTCACAAATTTGACTGAAAATTTAAAATTAACCAACTCATTACTGAATGGCCCAACAACGCAGACCGTACCAACCTCGTGCTGTACGAGAAGAACCCTACCGTATCAACGAAAGAATTAGGATACCCGAAGTTCGCTTAGTAGGCGAAAACATCGCCATAGGTATCTACAAAATAGAAGATGCCCAACGCATAGCCAAAGAGCAAAACCTCGATTTAGTTGAGATTTCGCCCAATGCCGTACCACCTGTTTGTAAAATAATAGACTACTCGAAGTTTAAGTACGAGCAGAAGAAAAAACAAAAAGAAATCAAGGCCAATGCTTCAAAAATTGTGCTAAAAGAAATACGCTTTAGCCCCACAACCGACGATCATGACTATGACTTCAAGCTCAAACATGCTCTTGGATTCTTGAAAGAAGGTGCAAAAGTAAAGGCTTATGTTCAGTTTTCGGGCCGTGAGATTGTGTTTAAAGATCAAGGATACAAATTGTTGGCAAAGTTTACAGAAGCCCTTTCGGAACATGGTAAAATAGAACTCGAACCAAAACTCGAAGGCAAGCGCATGAGTATGATTGTTGCGCCTAAGGCATTGAAAAAAGCGTAGATTACCAGATTTATAATTATCACTATTTTATTGAAGAGTCATACGGCTCTTCAATAAAATAGTGACAACCTGCGTTTTTAGTATTTCTAAAAATCGCCATAATCAACCTGTAAGCAAGTCAAGCCTAATTTTCTACGCCACATATCTACAACCTGCTGGCGGTCATCGATAACAAGCTCTACAAAATACTTGTTTCTGATATTGACATTAAACAACTCAAATTTAATATCAGAATCCTTGCGATAGTCTTTACTTTTACGCATAATCAACTGAAAATTAGACGGTTTCCAATCAAAGTACTCACAAATCCACTCTCGGCTGATATTTTTGCACACTTCATCTCGACCCGAAAAGAAAATAACTTCATTGCCTGCCGCTTTGAGTGCCTTTACAGTATTGATAATGGGTTGTTTAGGTAAGTCTTCTCCTACTTGATGCCAATCAAACGGGTAACGGCCTTGCATTTGGGCAACAGTACCGTCAATGTCCACCAAAATACAGTGTGGTAGTGTTGGGTCTTGGACTGCCGTAAAACTTTGACGCAAGGCAACTTCTGTCTTAAAGTTAAAACTCTTTTTCAACATTTTCAATTTTTCGGCTTGCGCTCTAATCACCGCCTCCCCCACTACATCTGTCCTATTTTTATCTCGTTCGATACAATCTTCAATATTTGTTTCAAACAGCTTGTACTCAATCGTCAGTTCTTCAAAATGCTCGGTCAGTAGTTTTCGGTATTCGTTCAAGTACGACAGTTTGAGGTGCGTATTATCCATAATTACATTCCAGTCATTTTCTAATGCCTTGATTAGTAATTGATTTTGCTGGACTGTTACTAATTTTTCGATACGCTGTTTGGCACTATCTTCCCATTGATGGTACTCATTTAACGATACCGACAATATACTTTTACGCATATCGTCTCGGTTGAGGCGTAGCCAGTTTGAGTTGTCTCTACAAAATACCTTAGCCCAAGTTGATTTACCACTCCCACTGATACCAATTATTACGATTATTTTTTTCATAGTCTATTATTCTTTTTTAAACGCCTTCTTAAAACGTGGTCTTATGAGTTTCCAAATCATCTCAACAGTCAGGCTTGGCGTTTGTTACGGCTACAAACGAAAAGTAGTTTTGTGCGGTAATTTTTCATAGTTTTACAATAAAAGTAATTATATGCCTAACAAAATATTTCAGTACCAAATCACAGTAAAAGCTACTGACATTGACGAACTCAATCACGTCAATAACGTGATTTATTTGCAATATATTCAAGCCGTAGCACAAGCACATTGGGAGTCGATAGTTTCGCCTGAGCAAATGCAACAAATTACTTGGGTAGCTCGCCGCCATGAGATTGACTACCTCAAACAAGCCTTTTTGGGCGATATACTTACCGTCAAAACGTGGGTCGAAACCTTTACAGGCGTAACAAGCCTGCGCCATTGCGAAATTTATAAAGGCGAGATGCTCATTACCAAATCTATTACTACTTGGATAGCTATAAATCCACAAACACTTAAAACTCAGCGTGTTAATGCCGAAATAATAAATGCTTTTATGGCTACAAATTAGTACATAAAAGACACTTAGGGCCAAAAGAATAGTACGTTTTTTTCTGGATTACAAAAAATTGTGATAGGTAAATGATTATTGTAACTTTGCAAAAAAAAGTACTAATTCAATGACAACCAACACAACCGAAATCAACAACTCAATGGAGCGAGCGCAAGCTGCTTTCTTGGAATATCGACATATATCTGGACAACAAAAAGCTGTTTTTTTGAGAGCCATCGCCACCGAAATCGAAGCTCTCGGCTTGGCTTTAATTCAGACGGCTATGAGCGAAACAAACCTACCCGAAGTACGGCTCACTGGCGAACGGGGGCGGGCTTGCCTACAACTCAGACAAATGGCCGATGTGGTTGAAGAAGGCTCGTGGCTCGATGCTACCATTGAAACCGCCCTCCCCGACCGCCAACCACTACCCAAACCCGACATCAGAAATATGCTTGTGCCGATTGGCCCAGTAGTAGTTTTTGGGGCGAGTAATTTTCCTTTTGCTTACTCAACGGCTGGTGTGGACCCTGCCGCTGCTTGGGCGGCTGGTTGTTCGGTTGTGGTCAAGGCGCACCCTGCTCACCTCAAAACATCTGAAATGGTGGCTGGTGCAATCAGATTGGCAGTACAAAAAACAAATATACCCGATGGCGTTTTTGAGCATTTGGCAGGTGGTTTTGATGTTGGTCAAGCCTTGGTTATGCACCCACTTACGGCGGCGGCAGGTTTTACGGGTTCACTCATGGGTGGCAAAGCACTGTTTGACTTGGCCAATCAACGCCCTAAGCCTATTCCAGTTTTTGCTGAAATGGGTAGCACCAATCCTGTGTTTTTATTGCCCGAAGCATTGAACCAAAACACCGAAAAATTTGCCAAAATGTATGCAGGTTCTATCACTGGTAGCATGGGGCAGTTTTGTACAAAACCTGGACTATTGATTGGTATTGATAGTCCAGATTTGACAAAATTTGTAGAGATATTGGCCAATGAAATCAAAAACATCGCACCAGCACTAATGCTTCACAGCGGTATAGCGACCGCTTTTCAGGACAAGCGTAGCCAAATATTAACACAACCAAATGTAGCTATTGAGGCTGAATCTATCATTCAAAATACTGAAAATGAAGGCATTCCGTCATTGGCTTCGGTGTCGGGCAAAGATTTTTTAGACAATATAACTTTACATCAAGAAGTTTTTGGGCCATTTTCGCTCATTATCAAATGTACCGACCAAACTCAAATGCAGACCATCACGGAGCATTTGGAAGGACAACTCACCTGCACTTTGATAGCAACCAACAACGACCTAATTGTTTATAAAAAAGTGGTACAAGCCACCAGTTTGCTCTGTGGCCGACTGGTCTTAAACTCTGTGCCAACAGGTGTAGAGGTGTGTGCTGCCATGCAGCATGGCGGCCCATATCCAGCCAGTACTGACGGGCGTTTTGGGTCGGTTGGTGCCAAGGCCATCAAGCGTTTTGTACGGCCTTTTGCAGTTCAGGGCTTTAATGATAATTTTTTGCCAGCCGAACTACAAAATGCCAATCCACTCAATATCTGGCGGACGGTCAATGGCCAGTTTACAAAAAATGCCATCTAACTATGGAATGGCTCTTTGATAATTTTTGTGATTATTCAACCACAAAAGACCACAGAAAGGTAAAAACAAACTCCCACAGAAAATATCAGAGAACCTAAAACCTAAATCTATGCAAAAAATAAAAGTTGGAATCGTGGGTGCCGCTGGCTACACGGGTGGCGAATTGCTACGGATACTAATCAATCACCCACTGGCGCAAATCGGCTGGGCAAATAGCCAGAGCCAAACAGGCAAACCAATAACAGCAACGCATACCGACTTGCTGGGCGATACCGATTTGTTGTTTTCTGACAGTCTGGATTTTGAGATGGTCGATGTCATTTTTTTATGTTCGGGTCATGGCCAATCCAAAAAATTCTTATTAAAAAACCCTGTACCGCCATCGGTCAAGATTATTGATTTGAGTACCGATTTTAGAGACCAAAGCAACGGTTTTGTTTATGGATTGCCTGAGTTGCAACGAGATTCAATAAAAAATAGTAACAAAGTGGCCAATCCAGGTTGCTTTGCAACAACGATTGAGTTAGCACTACTACCACTGGCACAA
>JAYVJH010000603.1:0-1737 GCA_043769455.1 Runella sp.
CCTATCTGGCTTTCAATCAGTTGTTTATATTGCTCTACCAAACCATCAATGTCAATATTATAAAAAGTAGCATTGATGTATGTAGCAAGCGTTTGAGCCGACTGATAGGTAGCATCTGAACTGTTTTGTGTACCTTGATAAATCGTAAAAATTATCTTTTTGGCCACGTCTTCAATCGTTTCGGCATCTTGAATAGCCTTGATGTAGCTCAGTTTGGCTTTGAATTTATCTAAACCTATACTCTCGTGAGCAAACCACGTGGCCAAATAGCACAAAGCTGCTATCGAGGACGAGTCGGCACCTCCCGAAAGCGAAATCACAAAACCATTGGAACGGCTTTTTCGCAAATAATCAAACAAAGCCAGCGATACGGCACGGGCAAATTCTTCTTCTTTCAAAAAACCATCTTTTTCCCAATATTCAAACATTGCTTTTTGATTTAGAACGGGTTTGATGTCTGGAAAATCAAACAGCACTGGTACTTTCCAGTTGCCTTGTGGTAGTGGCGCACGGTTTTGTACTTGGTTCAGACGGGTTTGGTCAGTATCTATCACAGCCACCACAATAAGCGAGTCGGCATAACTAAACCGTGGACCCGACACCAGCAGCGCACCGTCTGAGGCTATCATCGCATCACCATCATACACAACTCTACCCGCTTCGTTGCCGAGCAAATTGGTATAAAGATAGCTGCACCCAAAGGCACGAGAAGCATCAATCACAAAACGCTCACGGGTTTGGCTCTTAAAAAAACCAAAATGGCTCGCACTCGGGTTCAAGATTATATCAACACCTCGCTCGTACAGCACTCGGCCTGGTCGCTGTGCTACCCACGCATCTTCACAAATTTCGTAGCCTATACGCACGCCGTTGAGTTCAAAAACCAAGTCGCCAATAGGATAATTGAACTCACCGATTTTGATTTCGTCTCGCTGCCCTGCTGGCCACGCATGAAACCAGCGTGTTTCGTAATGAATCCCGTTGTTGGCCAGATTTTGTTTCAATACCAATCCCTGTATTCTTTTATTGACAATCAGGCAATGGGCATTGTATAGTTTGTGGTGGTGGTAAACTGGTAAACCAACCGAAACGGCTATATTTTCGGTATGTGGCACAATGTCCAACAGGCTATCAAATGCCTGACTGACAATATCTTGGCCATAAAAAGCATCTTCGCAGCCATAGCCCGTTATACACAACTCAGGCAAGCACAACAGGCTTACGTCTTGGCGTTGGGCTTCAGCGATGGCTTCTATGATATGGTTGCGGTTGCTGACCCAAGCCATAGGCGTTTGGTTTACAACTCCTGCGGCAATTTTAATATTTGGCATAAATGAAAAAAAGTTTACTCAACCGTTCGGTTGAGTTGTTGCGTAAATTGCTCTACTGTTGGTAGGGCTTTTTTGATATTATCGGGTAGTTCGGTATAAGTAAATTCACTTACGCCAATGGTTTTATTCGTTTCGTGCAAAGCAAAATCGACCACTATGTCGTTTTTATTTTTACAAAGCAAAATGCCAATCGAAGGGTTATCATCGTCTGATTTCACTAAACGGTCGATTGCTGTCAAATAAAAACTAAGTTTACCAACATACTCAGGCTCAAACTCTGTTACTTTTAATTCAACAATAATATAACATTTGAGTTTGGTATGATAAAACAACAAATCGGTTTTAAATATTCTTCCGCCAACATTCTATTTTCTATCGTTTGTTGAACGTAGAATATAGACACCTC
>JAYVJH010000604.1:0-4395 GCA_043769455.1 Runella sp.
AGAGGCGAGCAAAGAGGCGAGCAAAGAGGCGAGCAAAGAGGCGAGCAAAGAGGCGAGCAAAGGGGTGAGCAGAGGGGTATTGAAAAAGGAATTGCCGAAGGAAAACTGGCACAGGCGCATATTTTTGTAAAAAGCCTTTTATTAGAAACCGATTTTGACAATGCCAAAATTGCCCGATTGGCCAATATGCCAGTTGCGTTTGTAGAGCAAACACAACAGCAACTAAACCCCTAACCCCTCCACCAAGTCTCAAAGGCAGGGCGTTGAATACGAGAGAGTACAGTTTGTCGGCCATTTTTTAGCGTAACAATATCCTCACTGTAACTCTCAATAGAAGTTCTGTTGAAAATATAGTCGTTGGTAGCAAAGAAAAAATACTGCGGCAAGGGCATGGCTGAGGTGGGTTGGTCGGTTATCATTTTCTTGAAATGTGCCAACGGGTAGCCAGCTCGGTGAGCATGGTCGTTTACAAACACATTAACGCTGGGCGAATCGGTTTCAAAATACTCAATATCACCAACATAAAACACCTCTGACCCAATTCTCAAAGTTTTTGTAGCTCGCTCGGTGTCTATCCAAAGTTGGGCTTCTTCGAGGAGTTCCCCAAAGTTTTCGATGGTCTGAATACCCTTGTTCAAAATCCTGACAGGGTACCTCCATTCAGAATCTTTGATGCTTTCATAGACTTCGGTTTTGGCCGTGTATAAAAATATTTTTATAGTCTCAATTCCTTTGTAGATATGGTTACGGTACATTCGGCTGATGAGCGCAGAACCACCAACATTGGGCAGGTGTGCGTCCAAAAAAATAATATCTGGTCTTAGGTCAATGATAGCAGCCTCACCAACTTCTATGCTTTCGGCAATGGCTAATACCGTTATGCGTTTGCTATAAAACTCACCCAATATGAGTTGGAGCGTATCGCAAACCGCAGGATTGTCGTCGATGATGATGCAAGTAATCATTATGGCTATTATTTTAATATTTCTAAAATCATTTCTATTCTCATTCCTTGTGGCAAGTCGATGACTGTAATTTTTACTCCAGCCTCACGCATCGACTGTATTGAGCCTTTGGTCTCAGTGGGGGCCTTGCCCAACATCTGTTTAAGATCTGCTTTTTCTTGGGCTTGAATTTCGCCCACTCGCTTGCGGCCTACGCCATTGTCTTCGATGATACATTTGATTGACTGAGCATTAAATGGCTCAAATCTAATCGACAGTTCACTTGGGGCTTCTTTATGAAAAATACCGTACTTAAAGGCGTTTTCAACAATAGGCTGCACCAACAATGGCCTAATATACGTTTTGGGGTCGATTTTAGCATCAATCGTCAGGCTGTCTGTTAGGGTTTTGTCGTAGTCGTCTGTTTTTTTGAGGTTATAGACCAGCTTGGCCAATTCTATATAACGTTTCAGAAATTCGACCTCTTCGACTACCGAAATTCGTTTGTTGCGAGAAGCCACCACAAAATCCCTCATCAGTCCACCAAACATACTGAGCGAGTTAAAAGCCGCCAATTTGTTTTCACGAAGTACCAAATTTTTGACAACTTCCATAAAGTTTGCCGCAAAGTGGGCGTTCATTTGGCCTTGCAACGCCCGTAATTCGAGTGATGCCTTTTTCATATTGAGCCTCACTCTGTAATAGATACCTGCCGCCACTATGCTGCTGGCCACAAGCCAAAACCACCAACGCCAATAGAAGGGATCTAAGATTTTGAACTCAAATGACACAGGTTTGGCGTTGTCTGTACTGACCACCAGCCGATAGTCGCCAGCTTCCAAAAACCGAAATCCATGCCTCTGCTCAGGTTTTGATATTACTGATACTGTATCTTGATTTTTGAGTAATGTATAACTATAAATACTTGATTTGAGAGTTTGGTAATTCAAATTATTGACTTCAAAAATAAGATCGTTTTGATTATTGTCCAATACTAATTTCGGTGATTTTTTTGGATTCAAAATGACTGAATCTCGTTTTTGATAACTAAACTGAACTGATTTCAACAGTAACGGCACCGTTATTGTGGGTACAATATCCGCATTGTCTATCATCGTGATGCCTTTGGCTGTGGCTATAATAAGTTGTCCATCAGATAGCAATACGTCATAGACATCGTTGGAAGGCAAGCCATCGGCCATAGTTACAAACACCAACTGGCCTTTTGCCAATTTGGCCAAACCTTGCTTTTGGCTGCATATCCATAGGTTTTGGGCTTTATCTATCACCAACTTATGGATATTGTCGTTGCCAATACCCTTTATTTTTGCCGTTTTGTGGCTCACAATGTCATAGGCATACAAGCCATCTGACTGTGTGGCTACATACAACTTATTTTGGACCAAAGCCAAGTCAGTAACAGCATTTTGTGGAATATTCTTGACGAGCCTTGCACTGTCTGTTTGTAAATATACACCGTCCAAATGGCCTACAAAAACACCTTTTGAAGTAGGTTGTAAGGCATAACAACGGCCTTCGGCAATAGATGTAAAGCGATAATTACCTTGTAATATATCAATTTTAATGCCCTCGCTGGCAGTTGTAGCCCAGAGTTGATTGTTGTCTGTTCGTAAAGATTTGAATGACTTATTTGTGCCAACAAAATCTGCTTTTTGGTTCAAAACCAAAGATTTGCTGTTACTAAAATCTTTGAGTTGAAAAATACTCGGCAGCGTTCTACTCTTTACATTTATCTTGGCAATTTGTTGGTCATTGGCTATCCATAAGTCCCCATTTTGCATATATGCCAAACCTCTGATATACTGCGTAAAAGGCAAACTCAAACGGGCTTCTTGCCATGGTGTATTATTCGATGTATATAGTAGCCTTCCCGACTGTGTACCTGCCCAGATACGTCCGAACGGGTCTTTCACAATGTGCCTCACGGCTTCGCCCAAGTCATAGTTTTGTGAGTACAATAGTGCCTTGGACGAGACAAGCCGCAGGTGGTTGTCTTCGGTCGTAATCCACCAGTTTTGTTGCCTGTCCACATACACAATCTTGACTTTCCAAGATTTCATAAAATCAAACCGAGTGGTATAGCCTGTTGCTTTGAGTTGGTTGTCGAGTAGCGTTACCCCCAATTTTGTTTGTATCAAGACAAGGTTTTTTGTTTGGGCATTTGCAAAATTCAAATCTGAGGTGGCAACATACTCACCGAGTGGCCCTTTTTTATTGTGCCACAACATAGCCCGATTTCTATTTTTAACAAGCGAGATACTGTCGGTCAAAAATAAAAGATTGCTAATGTCTGGCTGTGAATAATGTTGAAAAACACCCCTAATCGTACTCACCTGCTGCCACTGGTTGTTATAAAACTTCCAAAGTGTTGGGTTGGCATTGAGGTCTATGGCCTTAAAGCCGTTAATTTGTTTTCGTTTAAAATTTTTAGCGTTATCAACTATGTTGTTTTTGTACAAATCTAAGAGTTTTGGTGGGGGTTCGACTATCGCTACACCCGTAATCGATGGTTTGAGGAAGGCATAAAAATAGGGGTCGTTAGTGCCAGAATAGGCAGACAAGTGGATTCCAATGGTTTCATCGTTAATCATTTCAAATCGTAACTGGCCATTAGCCAACGAGTGTGTTCCAGCTTTTCGATGTAGTACTTTATCAATAGGCAACTGCAAGGTAACGATTCGGTGGGTTTTGAGGTCAAAATATTGTAAGTTTAACTGGTCATTAAAATTAGTTTGTAACCAAATATGTCCAAATTTATCTTCAAAAAAACCCCAAACATCGTTTTTTAGTAGCCCGTTTTTTGTTGAAAAGTTTTCAAATTTTTGACCATCGTACCGAGAAATTCCATCAGTAGAACTCACCCAAATATAGCCTTCAGAATCTTGAAAAGTACTATACAAAATACCAGTAGGGGCGTTGTCTTCTTCACCAAACTGTTTATAGTGAGGTGCTTGGGCTTGGGCTATAATAACAAAGCACAAACCAATGACATATATGCTGAATAAACAACGCAAATTAAATTTCATAGGACAAATATCTGCGTTTGTTTTTTGTATTAAAATCCAATGGTTGGATTTGACATAAAAACAAATTTTAATTGCGCCATCACTTTGTCAATCACCCAGCCGCTCACTCACATGAGTAAGTCTGATGAGGTGGACTTGAAAGTTATAATTTAGTTTTTTGTGATTGAACCCCAATCGATTCAAAATTGTAGTTAGTTGTCGAGTGAAAACTGGTAGCAACACCTATTTTCATCTATAAAGTTAGCAGTGGCTCTCGCTCCAAAGTGTCAATATACTGACCAAAAAAGAGATTTTGATGTTGAGTATTAAGTAGTAGTGAGTATATAGTACGGTGTCGTGAGTTAAATACAATACTGTTAATCAGCAAGTTATTAAAATAAAAATACCGTATTACTTTTGAATAA
>JAYVJH010000605.1:0-2294 GCA_043769455.1 Runella sp.
TTATTCAAAAGTAATACGGTATTTTTATTTTAATAACTTGCTGATTAACAGTATTGTATTTAACTCACGACACCGTACTATATACTCACTACTACTTAAAATATGCAACTCAAAAACCACAACATTATGGTTCGATATCTACGCCATCATGTCCTGACGCATATTTTCATTCAGCTACTCAGCCACTCTGTTACTCAATCATCGGCGGTAGCCCAGTCGTTACCTCGGCCAGAGATTGACCTCACCGCTTTTGTACAAAATTTACTACCACTCCAACCCCAAAATGCCAACAGTAACGATTTGTACGAGTCGCTGCTGTTGCTCTATACCTCACCGCTCGACCTCAATACCTGCACCCGAGACGAACTCGAAGGTACATATTTATTGTCTGAACGGCAACTGAACGCTTTTTTTGAGTATCGCTCTCAGTTTGGTGACCTACTGTCTGTTTATGAGTTGCAAGCGGTGCCAGATTTTGATTTGCCGACTATTTACAAATTGATGGCTTTTGCGACAGTAATACCCGAAAATAGAAAACTATGGAACGGACTAAATAACCCTACCCAAAACTATTTTATTTTTAGAACTGAAAATATTTTAGAACAAAAAAAGGGCTTCACCACCGCCATTCCCGACTCAAAGGGCGTATTGCCACAGCGATTTTTGGGAAGCTCTACCCAATGGTATGCACGCTATCGGTATAGCCGCAGTCGAGATTTTAGTTTTGGTTTTACGATAGAAAAAGACGAAGGCGAAAAGTTTAACTTCGACCCCAAAACCCACAACTATGGTCCCGATTTTTTGTCCTTTCATGCCCAAGTCCAAAACCGAGGCCGCCTCAAAAACTTGATTGTGGGCGACTATCAACTACAAATAGGGCAAGGATTGATATTTTCGGCAGGTTTTGTGCTGGGCAAAGGCCAAGAGACGGTTTATACCACTCGCCGACCAACTACTGGCGCATGGCCTTATACATCGGTCGTAGAGGGTGGTTTTTTTAGGGGTATTACCGCTACTTTTAATCTGTCAAAACAATTAGAACTAACGGCCATGTATTCGAGAGTCAGACGAGATGGCACTGTAAACGACGACAATACAACCGACACCAACGACGATTTTGTGAGTTCTATTTTAAGCTCAGGGCTACACCGCACACCCAACGAAGCCCGCAAAAAAGCCCAAGTCCTCGAAAATTCAATAGGGGCGCATTTACTTTATAAAATAGCTCGTGGGCAGTTTGGGGCAACAGTCCTCAACACAGTTTTTGACCGAAACCTACAAAAAAAACCCACCTACTACAACACCTACGACTTTGGTGGTTCAAGCAACTTAATTCTTGGATTGCATGGCAATTATTTATTCAAAAACTACAATATTTTTGCCGAAGCATCTCGCTCTCAGAGTGCAGGTTTGGGTGCAGTGGCTGGTGTGCTGACGAGTTTGTCCAAACGGCTCGATGGTTCGATATTGTTCAGACATTTTGACCCTAATTTTCATAGTTTTTATGCCAATGCCTTTGGCGAAAATTCAAGAAACGCCAACGAAATAGGGCTATATTTTGGGGCTAAATACTTGGTTTACAAAAAGATGACGATTGGCGGCTATATTGACTTGTATCGCTTTCCGTTTTATAAATATTTGGTCAATCAGCAGCCTACCACAGGTTTTGATTATTTGTTGCAGGGTACTTTTACAGCCAACAAACGACTGATTTTTTACGCTATTTTTAGAGAAGAACACAAACAAAAAGACTTACCAAGCCGCCTCTCGAAGAAAAAAGAAACTGTAGGTACGACCCGCCGAAACTTGGTATTGAATATAGAATACAATACCTCAAAAATATGGTCGTTTCGTACTCGTGTGCAGGGAGGTACTTATAAATACGATGGTTTTGATGCCTCAAAAGGCTTTTTGATGTTACAAGACATTACAGCCGACTGGGGTAAATTGTCGGTCAGCGGTAGGCTGGCTTTATTCAATACCGACGACTACGACAGCCGCCAGTATGCCGTTGAGCGTGACGTACTTTATGCTGTTACGCTACCTGCCTATTACGATTTTGGCTATCGAAATTATCTATTAGTTCAATATTCGCCTACGTCCAAAATTGACATTTGGCTGCGTGCCGCCCAAACCAACCAGCCCAACAAAGATGCACTGAGCAGCTACGTGGACGAAATCAAAGGCGGCACACGCACCGAAATCAAGGCACAGATTAGGTATAAATTTTGAGGTCAGCGCGTCATTCTGTCATAATTTCAATCATTTTATGTAACTTTGTTTTCAATATTTTA
>JAYVJH010000606.1:0-9857 GCA_043769455.1 Runella sp.
GGTAAATGCCCAAAGCCCTGAAAGTCAGTTTTCGGTGAGTATGGGTAACAAAAAAATAAAGATTTCAGAACCTTTTACGATTGCAGTAACACTACAAAATTTTGAAAATACGCCCACTATTCAGTTTCCAGAAATCAAGGGTTTTCAGAAAAGAGACCAAAGCACTACACGAAATTATTTTACCAACGGCAATATAAAAACGGTATCAGCCCAAGTTGTAAAGCAAAATTATTATGCAATCAAGGCGGGTAGCTATGTGCTTGCACCGATTCTGATAAATGTAAATGGCAAAAGCATCAAGACCGAAAGCAGTACAGTTGATGTAGAAGCCATCGAAGGCGAAGGGGTCGCTGATGAAATGATATTTAATGAAAACATTGCAACGAACGATGCAATATTGGTGGTCTCGACCGACAAAAAGCAAATATATGTGGGTGAGGGTTTTAATATGAGATTGTCGTTGATTGTGTCAGAGAGTAATACGGCTGAGATGGAGTTTTATTCAATAGAGTCGCAGTTATCCCAAATATTGAAAAAAATAAAACCCACTAATTGTTGGGAAGAGAACTTTGGAATTAAAGATATTAATGCATTTCCTGTTATTATTGCGGGTAAAAAATACACAGAATACCGCATTTATCAGGCCAGTTTTTTTCCAATAAATACACAGTCTATTACGATTGAGAAAGTAAACTTAACGATGAAGATAAGTACGGGAGAGGGTACGAAACGAGTTTCAAAATTTCAAAACTATACTTCAAAATCGTTATTTGTCAGTGTATTGTCGCTACCCAATCACCCACTTAAAAACCAAGTTTCGGTTGGTAGTTTTAGATTGGAGGAATCGGTAAATAAACAAAAAGTACAAACAGGTAAAAGTTTTGACTATCGATTTAAGATAATAGGTGAAGGTAATTTGAGTACGGCCAAAGAGCCAGCACACGATAGTATCGAGGTACTGGATATTTACACTCCAGATGTTGATTTTACGACTACACTACAAAATAGGAGCATAATAGAAGAAAAATCGTATAATTATACGCTTATTCCAAAACAAACGGGTGAGGTTGAATTAAAAAAGATGTTTTATTGGATATTTTTTAACCCCCAAAAACAACGTTATGATACACTGCGCTCGGCAATACGTCTAAAAGTCGGGGGTAAAGATATGGAAAACAGTGAAGACCCACAGGTAGGGTCGGATTTGATATATGAGGGTATCGAGAATTTGGATAGTACTAAGCAAGAGTTCGATTATCAGAAAACGATAAAAAGTATAGCCAACGTTCTAATTATTTTGATGTTGGTTGGAATGATATTTATATTTAGAAAAAAATGAGTAGCACTTACGGAAAAATATTTAAGATTTCGACCTTTGGCGAGTCGCATGGTGCGGCTATTGGTGTAGTGGTTGATGGCTGCCCAGCAGGGCTTGACTTAGACTTGGACTTTATTCAGTCAGAGTTAGACCGGCGTAAGCCAGGGCAGTCTCGCATTACGACCCAACGAAAAGAAGCCGATGGAGTAGAAATTCTGTCGGGTATTTTTGAGGGAAAAACAACAGGCACGCCTATTGCGATGGTGATCAGAAACGAAGACCAGCGCAGCAAAGACTACTCACACATAGCAACACAGTTTAGGCCATCGCATGCCGACTTTACTTATCAAACCAAATATGGTGTCAGAGACTACCGAGGCGGTGGCCGTAGTTCGGCTCGTGAAACAGCGGCTCGGGTAGCAGCAGGGGCATTGGCCAAATTGTTGCTCCAGACTCTGGGTGTATCTGTGCAAGCGTATGTGTCGCAGGTGGGGGTTCTTAAATTAGAAAAAGAATATTCGACCTTAGACCTTTCGCTGACCGATAATAATGCTGTACGCTGTCCAGACCCCGAAATGGCCGCTCTGATGTATAGTTATATTGACGATGTCCGTAAGCAAGGCGACTCTATTGGTGGCGTTGTGAGTTGCGTTGTAGCGGGTGCGCCTGTGGGCTGGGGTGAGCCAGTTTTTGATAAGCTACATGCCGAACTCGGCAAAGCCATGCTGAGTATCAATGCCGTAAAGGGTTTTGAATATGGTAGTGGTTTTGGTGGTGTAGAGTTGCTGGGGTCGGCACACAATGACGTTTTTTATACAGACCAAGCAGGTCGTGTGCGTACTCGGTCCAATCATTCGGGTGGCGTACAGGGAGGGATTTCTAACGGAGAAGATATTTTTTTTAAAGTAGCTTTCAAACCTGTAGCAACTATTATGCAAGACCAAGAAAGCGTAAACGAAGCTGGCCAAAGCGTGCTTGTAAGTGGCAAAGGCCGCCACGACCCTTGTGTGCTACCTCGTGCCGTGCCGATTGTTGAGGCCATGGCAGCGTTGGTTTTGGTCGATTTTTATTTGAGAAATAAAAGTACAAAAATTTAAAATAGATGTCTCGCAAATATACACTTGTGTCGGTAGGGGAGTTATTGGCCGATTTGATTGGAACAGAATTTACAGAAAACCTGACCGACACTGAACATTTTAGACGGTTTCAGGGTGGAAGTCCTGCCAACTTGGCCGCAAATATGGCTCGATTGGGCAATAAAACAGCTTTGGTAGCTTGTGTGGGCAACGATAATGTAGGAAACTATCTCGTCAAAAAAGTAGCTGAAACAGGTACAGACACGCAGTATATTGGTCGTAGTGAGAGTAATCCGACCAGTATTGTGTTGGTTTCGAGAGCCAAAGATACGCCTGATTTTATTGCCTACCGCCAAGCTGACTGTTGCATTGAGCCTCGGCATATTATTGATGAATTGTTGCAGAATACCACTTTTTTTCATACTACGTGCTTTGCATTGAGTAAAAATCCAGCCCAAAGTACGATTATAGATGCAGCGCAGCGTGCCAAAAAAGTAGGCTGTAAAGTAAGTTTAGATGCCAATTACGCACCCTCTATCTGGCCTAATAGAGCCGAAGCCATAGAAGTCATAAGTGCGTATTGTCAGAATGGTGCTTTTGTAAAACTAAGCGTGGACGATGCACAACGGATTTTTGACAAAAAAATGCCGCAAAATATTATAATCGACACGTTTCATAGCATGGGAGCGGAGTTGGTATGCCTAACGCTGGGTGGTGAGGGCAGCGTTGTGTCGTACAATGGTGGTAGCGATTTGGTAAGAGTTGAGGGCAAACCGATTGAGGTAATAGATGCCACAGGAGCAGGTGATGCGTATTGGTCTGGGTTTTTGACGGCCTGGGCAGACACCAAAACACCAGCCGAATGTGCCAATGCAGGTGCAAATATGGCAGCTCTCAAACTCACAACAGTAGGGCCGCTTTCAAATATAATTGACAAAATGCAGATTTATTCGACTTCGTCCGTAAACATATAACCAACGCCTTTGAGGGTTCTGATAAAGTTTTCGCCTATTTTTTCTCGAACTTTTCTGATATGAACATCGACAGTACGCTCGACAACATACACATCTGCACCCCAAATTTTGTATAGTAATTCTTCACGGCCAAAAACTTTATTAGGTTGTTGCGCCAAAAAATACAACAACTCAAACTCTTTCTTTGGCAATATTACCACAGAGCTATCGGGTTTGGTAACAGTATAATTGAGGCGATTGATGAGCAAGCCAGCCGTTTCTATTTGCTGCTCGGGTTCAGACTTTTGGGCTTCTCGCCTAAACAACGCATTGATACGGCTCATGAGCGCGCGTGGCTTGATGGGCTTGGTAATGTAGTCGTCGGCACCGAGTTCAAACGCTGCAACCTCTGAATATTCTTCTGAGCGGGCTGTCAAAAACAAAATAAACGTATTCTTGAACTCAGCCATGGCTCGTAGCGCACGGGCGGCCTCGATACCGTCCATGTGAGGCATCATAATGTCGAGCAAAAGTAATTCTGGTAAAAAGCTTCGGGCAACATCAATCGCCAATCGGCCATTACTCGCCGTCCTAACGTCATAACCCTCTTTTTCTAAATTGTAAGCCAGTAGCTCTACTATGTCTGGGTCATCATCTACTACCAATACACGGTGGGGGGCTTGTATAGACTTGGTGCTATTCATTTAGATTTTGTTTGATAATGATGACAAATGTACTGTCTGTTATTCAAATTAAAACTTAGACGACATTTCTTAACATAAACTTAACACAGTAAATCCTCTCGCAAAGGCGAAAAGACATCGACCAATAGCCCAGCTTCTAAGCAAACAACGCCATGAATGGCGTTTTCGGGTACAAAAAATACATCGCCCTGTTTCAATATTTTGGTTTCGTTGGCTATTGTAGTCTCAAAAACCCCGCTTGCCACGTAGCTCATTTGTAGATGTGGGTGGTGGTGAAGCTGGCCAATACCACCTGTCTCGAAATCTATTTTTACAAGCATCAGTTTGTCGTTATAGGCCATTATTTTTCGTTTGATTTTAGAGTCAATTATTTCCCAAACTATATCTTCGTCCTTAACGAGTGAGTTGAACTGAGGGGTCATTTTTTTTAGATTAAAAAGTGATGGTTCTACTATGATTTCTACGGAGATGCTGCTTGAAGCCGAACCGAAGCCATCGCTCGGAGCGATGGTTCATCGGTAAACCCGTATAAATCAACGAAGAACCAAAGTGATTTATTGAAATCTGTAAACTTTTAAGTAGTTGTGTGTGAATAACAACGTATTGATTTATTTTAAATATCAGACTGCTAACCAATTACAATACTTTTCGTTATTTATTTTTATGTTCCCATTAGAGGTTCGTAGTAATTTTGTTAATAGTAAATCCTGTTCCGTTTTCGGTTTCTTCAAAATCAATTTCGGTGTTAATGACATACATTAGGTGGCGTTTGTCTATCAAAATCCGTATTTCGTTTATTGCATAAACTTGGTCGTTGGCCGTGGGTGTGTCAAATCCTAATAGTAGTTGGCCAGCACAGCCCCCACCTTTCATACCTACCCTTAGTCCATAATTTGCTGGTATTTTATTGGCTCGAAGTGTGTCTATAATTTCTTGTTGGGCAAAGGCCGTGATTTGTACTGGTGCCGTATTCATGGGTTTGATAAATATATTCAAATTTCGTACTAATTTTGGTCAAATTACGTTTTCATAGAGCAATTTTTTTTTTCAATCATCTATTTTTTTTCATGCAAATTATCACCGAAATTCTCAAAATCGTCTTGCCGTCGGCACTTATCATTTATGCCATGTATTTGATTGTAGCTACGTTTTTCAAAAAATCATTAGTCGAAAAACAAATTGATTTGCGCCGAGGCTCTATCGAAACCACGCTACCTATACGTCTCCAAGCCTACGAGCGTATTTGTCTATTGTTAGAAAGAATATCACCTAATAACCTGATAATTAGGCTCAACGATAGTTCTTTGCGGGCCATTGAGTTTCAACAATTATTATTAAAAGAAATCAGAGACGAGTTCAATCATAACCTATCGCAACAAATTTATATGAGCCACGAGGCTTGGGAGCGAGTCCGTGCTGCACAGCAAGACGTTGGTACGCTCATTAACCAAGCCGCTGCCGAAATTAGTGCCGATGGCTCGGCGATGGATTTGGCACGTAAGATTTTTGAAAAACTAATACAGGAAAACCGAAACCCAACTACCGAAGCCTTGCAGTTTGTGAAGGCAGAAATTCAGCAAGAATTCATGTAAAAATTGCTAACTTTGTACCTAATTTAGTGACTACCTAACGTTTATTATGAATTTTAAATTAAACCAAACACCTGACAGACAAGCCAAACCACGCCAAAACGGGCTAACGATGGTGATGGACAAAGGACTGAGTATCAGAGAAGTAGAAGATATGCTATCGGTTTCTGCCCCTCATATTGATATTGTCAAATTAGGCTGGGCTACGTCTTTTGTTACACCCAATGTCGAAACCAAAATCAAAATATATCAAGATGCCGATATTCCTGTTTATTTGGGAGGCACGCTTTTTGAGGCATTTGTAGTCAGAAATCAATTTGACGATTATCGCAAGCTACTTGACAAATACCGACTGACCCACGCCGAAGTATCTGATGGCTCGATTGAACTCCCCCAAGACCAAAAATGTGAGTATATTCGTACGCTTGCCCAGCAAGTTACGGTGCTGTCGGAGGTAGGGTCTAAGGACGAGGCCAAGATAATACCGCCCTATAAATGGATTCAGTTGATGAACATGGAACTCGAAGCAGGTGCCTGGAAAGTAATCGGCGAAGCCCGTGAGAGCGGTAATGTAGGCTTGTTTCGGGCCAGTGGCGAAGTACGCCAGGGTTTGGTAGAAGAAATATTGACCCAAGTACCAACCGAACACATCATCTGGGAAGCCCCCCAAAAATCGCAGCAAGTGTGGTTTGTCAAATTGTTGGGTGCAAATGTCAATTTGGGCAATATTGCCCCCAACGAAATTATTCCTCTCGAAACCATCAGATTGGGACTTCGGGGCGATACTTTCTTTGAATTTTTAAATCAAAAAACAAAAAACAAATGGAAATCATCTCCCAAATCTTAGACTTTTTTCTGCACTTAGACAAGCACCTTGCCGACATCATCAGTCAGTATGGTACGCTTACCTACTTGATATTGTTTTTGATTATTTTTACCGAAACAGGTTTGGTTATTATGCCACTTTTGCCAGGCGACTCGCTGCTTTTTGCGGCAGGTGCATTGGCTGCCAAACCCGAAACTGGGTTGAGTGTCTGGGTCATTATTCCGACTTTGATTATTGCTGCACTATTGGGTGATAACGTCAATTATTTTGTAGGAAAATTCCTAGGTGAAACCATCAAAAAGCGAGAAAAAATACTGTTTCTCAAACGAGAATATTTAGACCAAACAGAGGCATTTTATGCCAAACATGGTGGCAAGACGGTCATCATGGCTCGGTTTATTCCTATTGTTCGTACCATTGCGCCTTTTGTGGCTGGTGCTGGTAGTATGAATTATTCCAAATACATCGGTTACTGCGTTTTGGGGGCATTTCTTTGGGTGCCTTCGCTCACGCTGTTGGGCTTTTGGTTTGGTAATATGGACATCGTCAAAAAGAACTTTGAATTGGTTATATTGGGTATCATCGGCCTGTCGGTACTTCCCATGGTTTGGCAGTTTGCGAAGGCTAAGTTTTTTGCTGAAAAAGCGGCGTAAGTTTTTTTAGGTGGCTGCGTATTACTAAATAAGGTTTTGATTTATTTCAAATATTTGATTATTAGCTAATTGCAATATTTTTCGTTATTCGTTTTTCACTAATCACTATTCACTACTTACACATAGCCCTTTGCTTGCAAATTAAATAGTTCGGCATATTTGCCAGCTTTGGCCATTAGTTCGGCGTGCGTGCCGAGTTCTTGCCGTTGGCCATTTTCGAGAAACAATATACGGTCGGCCATGCGAACAGTCGAGAAGCGGTGCGAAATCAGTACGGCTGTCTTGCCTTTGGTCAAGTCGGCAAACCTAATAAAAACCTCATGCTCTGCACGGGCATCGAGGGCGGCCGTTGGTTCGTCGAGTATCAGTAGTTGCGCCTCACGCATATATGCCCGCGCCAATGCTACTTTTTGCCACTGTCCACCGCTTAGGTCCACTCCATTCTGAAATTTTTTGCCGAGCATTTGTTGGTATTTTTGTGGTAATTTTTCAACTACACCAGCCGCCAAACTTTTATTGGCGGAGTCTTCGATGCGTGTCTCGTTGGTTATTTGTTCTATTTTTCCAATGGCGATGTTCTCGGCAGCCGTCATCTGAAACCGTATATAATCTTGAAAAATCACCCCCACTGCCTCCCGTAGTTGTTGCGGGTCGTAGTCTTTTAGGTCGTGTCCGTCGAGCCAAATTACGCCTTCGGTTGGTTCATAAAGCCGAGCCAATAGCTTAACGATAGTAGTTTTGCCTGCACCATTTTCGCCAACAAGTGCCATTTTTTCGCCAGCATTGAGTTCAAAACTAAGATTTTTGACGGCATATTTTTCTGAATTGAGGTACTTGAAACTCACATTGTCAAATCTAAAACCTTGCTTGATTGGACTCGGAACAGGTAGGCCGCCCGTTGGCTGACGAAGTGGTTTGAGTGCCAAAAAGTCAAAATAATCTTGCAGATATAAGGCACTGTCGGCGATTCTCGAAAAGCGCAACATCACACTTTGTAGCAACGACCGCACTCGCTCGAAAGAAGCCGCCAAAAATGTCATAGTACCAAGCGACAACGTACCTGCGATGGTTTGAAAAACAATAAAAACATAAGCCGAATAGTACGCCAGCGTGCCTACTGACGACAAAACAACGCCCGAAATGGCTCTTTTGACTGTTATTTTTTTATTTTCTTCAAAATATTTATCAGAAATACGCTCAAAACGATTGGCTAAGAAGTCGGACAGGCCAAACATTTTTATTTCTTTGGCTGTTTCGTCGCTTGCGCCAATGTAGCGCAGGTAGTCCAATTCTCTTCGCTGGGGTGTCCAGCCCAAAGTCAAAGAATATACTTTTTGATTGAAATATATCTCGCCAAAAAGACTCGGAACTACGGCCACAATAAGAATAAACAACAGCCACGGATTGAAAAACACCAAACCAGCACCCAAAAAGAGTACCGAAACAATATCTTGAATTTGCTCAAAAACTTGGTTCATTAATACCGTTCGGCCTGTTGTTTGGCGGCGAGCTCGCTCAAGTTTGTCATAAAATTGCGGGTCTTCAAACTGGTATAAGTCCAGCGTGGCGGCGTGTTTGATGATTTCGACCGATGAATAATTGGAAAACAAATCGCCCAGCAAACTTTCGGTCAGGGCAATGCCCCGCCCAATAATATCGGACACTACAACCAATACCAGTTCGAGCAAAATAAGCCGCCAGACGAGCGTATTGACCGAAAAAACAATCGACTGCTTTGCCTGAACTAACTGCACAACTTCGTCGATGGTTTCTTTGCCCACATACAAAATAGCCAACGGCAAAGCCGACCGAAGTAGCCGCAAAGTAAGGTTAATGAGCATCAGTTGGGCATTTACTTGCCATATTAGTCTAAAAAGTTTGGGAATGTGCCGCAGCGCAGCAAACTGGTCTTTGAATGAAGGTTTTTTGGGGGGCATATTGTGTTGTTGGTGGTGTGGGGCTATGAAAGAACAAAAAAGGCTAAACTGCTAAACTGTAAAAGTGTTGAAATATAGACTGTTATAGATTATTAGTTGATTTTTATGTACGAATTGGCTTATTAGGTAAACGACAGAATTGTATTGTAGTTCATAAAGTAGGTGTTTTTTTGTATCTTTGTGATAGAAAAAAAACATTATGTCTATATATATTGCGCCCATCGCCCAGAGTATTACCGAGTTTTTGTCCGACAAAAATTACTCAAAAATCATTGTCCTGACTGACACCAACACGCACAAACATTGCTACTCGGTTCTGAAACCATATTTGCCAAAACATACCCTAATAAAAATAAAGGCTGGCGAAGCCCACAAAAATATATCGACCTGCGTGCAAATCTGGGAAGCTATGACCGAAGCCGAACTTGATCGCCATGCGCTAATGATTGACTTGGGAGGCGGAGTGGTGGGCGATATGGGCGGTTTTTGTGCCAGTACTTACAAACGGGGTATTGATTTTATACAGATTCCGACCACGCTACTCTCGCAAGTCGATGCCAGTGTGGGAGGTAAGTTGGGTATTGATTTTCAAGGATTCAAAAATCATATTGGTGTTTTTACGCAGCCTCAGGCCGTTTTGATTGATGCCCATTTTCTCAAAACATTGTCGGTCAGAGAGTTACGTTCGGGTTTTGCCGAAGTCATTAAACATTGTCTGATAGCCGATGCCAACAAGTGGAACGAAATACGAAAGATAGATTTTGAAGATCAAAATTGGACAGAATTGATTGCTCACTCGGT
>JAYVJH010000607.1:0-9234 GCA_043769455.1 Runella sp.
GAAAACGAAAAATTAGGCCAAACAAAGCAACAGTTATTGACCCAAATCGAAGTTAAGGACGGCATCAGTCGCATCATAGCCCGTGTAGAAGTCCCCAACGCCGATGCTCTAAAATCACTGTGCTACCAATTAAAAGAGTCAATAACTCAAAACTCATCACTCATCACTCTTGTAACGGTTCTCAACGATAAGCCTCAAATTGCTGTCATGCTTTCAGAAGACTTGGTAGCACAGGGCAAACACGCTGGTAATATTGTAAAAGAACTCGCCAAAGAAGTACGTGGTGGCGGAGGCGGCCAGCCATTTTTTGCTACGGCAGGTGGCTCTGATGTGAGCGGATTAGATAGAGTTTTGGCCAAGGCAAGAGAGGTTTTGTAAAATTTAATATATTTGTAAAAAAATAAATAAGATGACTCACGAACTAATCCTACCGCTCACACTCACCGAAAGAGAAGAGTTGGGCGAAGATGTTGAAATCAGAGTACCTGCTTCGTTTGAGGAATACCTCGAACTGATAGAAGACTGTGAATACAATATCGAATATTTTAATGGAGAAATTATATCAATGGGAAACGCAAGCTATTACCACGAAAAATTAGTAGGATTAATTATTTTTGCCCTACGCAAAACATTACCCTCAAACTGCACCATATTGGGCAGTAATATCAAAATTCATGTCGAAGACGTTTTAGGCAAAGCCAATTTTAATGCTGATGTATCGGTCGTTGAGGGCGAGCCTGAATTTTTGGTATTACCTTCGGGCAAAACTTCTACAAGTAATATCCTCAATCCTGTGGTAGTAGTTGAAGTTACGTCTCGAAGTACGATTGCACACGACTATGGCGATAAACTGATGGCATACAAAAAAATAGGTTCTCTGAAACAAGTTATTTTTGTGAGCCAATACGAAAACAGTGTAACGGTTTACGAACGGCAGGGCTTACACACTTGGCTAAGTACCGACTATGTATCGGTCGAAGATTCGTTTTTGGTTTTGGGAGCAACCATTCAGTTGAAAGATATTTATCAATAAAAATCTCAAATATAGTCATAATGGTAGAATCACCTTTTTTATTGCATTACAAAAAATTTCGTTTTGAAGATGACGAATTTTATGACTTCTGCGTACAGAACGACCAGCTAAAATTTGAAAGAGATGCCAATGGAAACATTATAGTTATGCCCAATACAGGAGGAAAAACTGGAAAAAGAAATGCTGCACTCAATGCAGAAGTATATTTTTGGAATAAAATTTTTCAATTAGGGTCTGTTTTCGATTCATCTACGGCTTTCAAATTACCGAGTTCGGCAGTTCGCTCGCCCGATGTAGCTTGGGTGTCCAGACAACGCTGGGAGGCTTTGACCGAAACCGAACAAGAAAAATTCCCGCCACTTTGTCCTGATTTTGTGATAGAACTCATTTCGGCAAGCGACAATGAAGGCGAAGCCCAAAAGAAAATGACAGACGACTGGATAGCCAACGGCTGCCAGTTGGCCTGGCTTATCAATCCCTTTGAGCAAACAGCCTATATTTATCGGCCAAACGAGAAAGTTGAGAAAGTGGTAGGCTTTGACAATAAGCTTTCGGGCGGTGATGTATTGCCTGATTTTGAACTTGATTTGAGAGTATTGAGGTGATTAGAAAAATAAGCAAAAGTAGTACAATACATTTTTTTGCAAAAATTAAAATTATTTATTTTAATTTGGCGTTATTATTGCAATAATTACGATAATATCACAAATACAAAAAAATGATAATCGAATTTAGTGTAGGCAACTTCCGTTCTATTAAAGATATGCAAACGCTTAGTTTTGTGGCTACGGCCATCAACGAGCATGAGCAAACGCATACTTTTGAGGCAAACGACAAAATTCGCTTGCTCAAATCGCTTGGTATTTATGGGGCAAATAGTAGCGGTAAAAGCAACGTAATAAAGGCTATGTGGGCGATGATGAATTTTATTAAATCGCCTTTTGACGAAAAACGTAAATTTACAGAGCTTATTCAACCTTTTAAACTCAACACAGCTACACGAAACGAAGGTAGTTTTTTTCAGATTGTTTTTTTGATAGACGGTAAAAGCTATCGTTATGGCTTTGTGCATGACAAAGGTAAAATTACGTCAGAATGGCTCTTTGGCCCTGCTCAAAAAAACGAAGTAGCTTATTTTACCAGAGAAGACAAAGACTTTGACATCAATAAAGAACGCTTTGCCGAAGGCATCGGCTTAGAAAATAAGACCCGACAAAATAATTTGTTTTTAAATGTTGTTTACGAGTACAATGGTGCAATAGCAGAAAAAATTTATTCTTTTTTAAACGAAATTATTGTAGTCAGAGGAAACGACTTACTCATGGAACAAGAGTTGAGGGTAGTTTCATTTGAGTTTTTAAAAAATGAAAATGAAAGAACATTAGACTTTATGAAAATCGCTGACAGTGAATTATTGAGTATTAAGCAAGACGAAGAATTTAATATTGAGGCAAAAGCTCAAAAATTATTGTTTGAGGGCGTAGATATTAAGAAACTTAAAAATATTGGTGACGTCTTCAAAAATATTGATTTCGAACGGATAATAAGTAAAAATATTTTAGATGGAAGTCCTTTAGCTATTACCAATATGATAGTGTCCCAAAGAGAACTATTTGACGAAGACAAAAAAGAAATAGGAAGTGTAGCACTTGACTTTGAAGACGATACTTCTGATGGCACTCAAAAAATGTTTAACTATGCAGGTGTTATTTTAAATTGTATTGAGTCTGGAGGTACGTTGATTATCGATGAGTTTGATGCTCGTCTTCATACTATCTTGACAAAAAAAATCATTGAACTCTTCAACTCCAATAAAAACAAAACTGCCCAGTTGTGTTTTGTAACACACGATACCAATTTGTTAGATAAAGACCTGCTGCGCCGAGACCAGATTTATTTTACCGAAAAAAACCTACGAGGCGAAACGGCTTTATATTCGTTGAATGAAATAAAAGGTATAAGAAACGATGCTTCTTTTGAAAAAGACTATATCAAAGGCAAATACGGTGCTATTCCGTTTGTATCACCTACCAATAGTATTTTTGGATAAATGGGTAAGAAATCTAAACACATAAAGCCCAATGACCAAGATAAACCCTGGGCAAAAAGGCACAGTACAGTACGACAAGAAAAAAACGAAAGAAGCATTAAAAATACTTTTTTGATTTACTGTGAAGGCAAAAACACAGAGCCAACTTACTTCAAGTCCTTTCCTGTTACGACCGATACAGAAGTAAAAGCCATCGGTTTGGGCAGGTCAAAAACAGCCTTAGTTCAAAAAGTGCTGGAACTAACCGAAAGCATAGAAAAAGACGCTGAACAGCAGATTTGGATAGTGTTCGACAGAGATATAAAGTACGATAACGTGTCGCAAGGTAATCAAGATTTTAACGAAGCCATACAACTTGCCCAGCAAAATAACCTCAAATGCGCCTATTCAAATGATTGCTTTGAGTTGTGGTTTGTATTGCATGATGAACTCATGGAATCGGCATTGCATCGAACGCAGCTATATAAGAAGCTATCCACAAAACTAAATTGTAACTACGAAAAGGACGGCAAAAGTATTGATTTTGCAAAAAGTTTGTACGCTATTTCTCTTCCAAATATAGAAAACGCTACTCGCAACGCCCAAAAGCTACACCAAGTGCACGGTGATGCTGCATACCACGAACAAAACCCTTGTACGACAGTTTATCAGTTGGTCGAAGAACTTAATAATGTTATCAGAAAGTAGATTGTTTGGTGTGATATTGCCTGATTTTGAACTCAATTTGAGGGTATTGAGATAGCCTTACTGCCTGATAAATCTAAATAAACCTGCTCTTTCGATAATCAATTCCGTGTTGTTCAGGCTCACGATGGTGGCAAAATTAGGTAGATTAGGATTGATCAACGGAATACACCCAGGTTTGCTAAACTCAAGGTCAATTCGGTTGCTTAATAACTTATATTTGTATGCAGAATTGCACCACCCACCGCTGAACGCCGAAGTATAGTTATCACTACTTAGCATCACGCCGCTATCATAAAAAGTTGTGGTATTTTGCCCATAGTTATCAGAAATGTTCACCCAGTCTGTTTGGTTACTGGTTTTGTAGGCCACAATTTTCCAAGTACCTACTATTCCGCCAATATCTTTTGATTTGCAACCCACAACTACAAGATAGAAACCGACAATTAAAATATACTTTTTCATGCTGATTGATGTTTAAAATGAATGTAAACAATACAAAGCTAACGAAACAATTTTTAATTTTTTGTTGGTTTTCGTGTAATTTTGTGGTTCAATCTAAAAACAGGATATTTTTTTAGAAATTTATTATTCATCAATTCAAAACTAAATGTCAAAAGTACTTATTATTGGAGCAGGAGGAGTGGGCGGAGTGGTAGCTCATAAATGCGCTATGAACTCACAGGTTTTTACCGAAATTATGTTGGCCAGCCGCACCAAATCAAAATGCGACAAAATCGCTGCCGACATCAAGGCCATGCACGGCGTAACGATTGAGACAGCTTCGGTAGATGCCGACATTGTGGCCGAAACTGTAAAACTCATCGAGCAATTCAACCCCAAACTACTGATAAACGTAGCCTTGCCCTATCAGGATTTGACACTCATGGAAGCTTGTCTGCAAACAGGCACGCACTACATGGATACGGCCAACTACGAACCCAAAGACGTGGCCAAGTTTGAATATAGCTGGCAGTGGGCTTATAAAGAGCGTTTTGAGTCCGCTGGGCTGATGTGTCTATTGGGTTGTGGTTTTGACCCGGGCGTTACACAGGTTTTTACGGCCTATGCCAACAAGCATTATTTTGACGAAATGCACTATTTGGACATTATTGACTGCAACGCTGGCGACCATGGCAAAGCGTTTGCTACCAATTTTAACCCCGAAATCAACATCAGAGAAATAACCCAACCAGGCCGTTATTGGGACAATGGTGAGTGGATAGAAATACCAGCTATGTCAATTCACAAACCAATAGACTACCCCAACATTGGCCCCAAAGAAAGCTATGTGCTATATCACGAAGAATTAGAATCGTTGGTCAAAAATTTTCCAACACTCAAACGAGCCAGATTCTGGATGACCTTTGGCCAAGCGTACATTACACACCTACAAGTACTCGAAAACGTGGGTATGACAGGCATCGCACCTATTAAATTTCAAGGTATGGACATTATACCGCTTGAATTTTTGAAGGCTGTCTTGCCACCACCTGAGTCGTTGGGCGAAAACTATACAGGCCAAACATCGATTGGCTGCCAAATAAAAGGAATCAAAGACGGACAAGACACAACCTACTATGTTTGGAACAACTGCCACCATGCCGAATGTTGGAAAGAGGTTCGTTCTCAGGCGGTTAGCTACACTACGGGAGTGCCTGCCATGATAGGTGCAATGTTGATGCTGACAAATCCAGACTGGCAAAAAGCAGGTGTCTGGAACTGCGAAGAACTAAACCCCGACCCATTTATGGCTCTACTAAACCAGCACGGGCTACCTTGGAACGAAGCCATAAACCAACCATTGCCACACGAATATTAACACAAAAAGGCGAAAGGATAAAAAAACCTTTCGCCTTTTTGTTGGCACAAACTCAAAAATAATAAGTAGTTCAAAACAAATATTTTACATTATTATCGGTGGAACGATTGATACAAAACTTTGTTTGGGCGACAACCGACGGAAGAACACCCATACTTTTGACCAACCGCAATTTAATAGACCATTAGAAACTATCTATTGTCAATAAATGAAAATTCAACAATTACCAAACGACATCTTTACAGATAACACAGAGGGTATTTTATTGTACGATTATCGTATTAACAACGCTTGTCTCAAAAATAAAATAGTACTAACCAAAAATGTATTTAGCTTTTTGGTAGAAGGTAACAAAGAACTCGTTACCCACGACCAAACTGTAACCATAGAAAATGATAAGTTTATATTTATAAAATCTGGTAATTGTTTAATGAGTGAAAATTTATCGCCAAGCAATCAGTATAGGAGCATTCTACTATTTTTTTCTGATGAGCTTGTATCTAACTTTTGTAGAAAACACGAGATTAATTTATCTAATACCGCTAACAATAACCCTTACCAAATATGCGATTATGATAGTTATATTGCCAACTTTTTAGACAGTTTGAAGCAAATCATAAACTATAAACCAGCTTTACAGCAACAACTACTCCTGCCAAAGTTTGAGGAAATTATGTTGTATTTGATTCATAAAAAAGGCAAGAAGTTTATAGAAGACTTTGCTATCTATCAAAACGATTATAATAAACAATTTAATGACGTTATTGAAAACAATAAACTAAATCACCTTTCTATTCAAGAACTTGCTTTTTTGTGCAATATGAGTGTATCTACTTTTAAAAGGACATTTGAAAAAAACTACAAAACAAGTCCTATTAGGTGGTTTCAAGAAAAACGTCTGGAACGTTCGGCATTTTTGTTGAGTAACAAAAAAATACGCCCCATTGACTTGTATGACGAAATTGGCTACGAAAGTCTGTCCAGTTTTACACAAGCATTTAAAGGAAAATTTGGTACAACGCCTAAACAATTTCAATTACAAAATTGAACTTTTAACAACACTTTTTGAACATTTAACGTAACTATATCTTTGATTACACCCACTACTTTTGTGGTTCAATTTAAAATTAAGTTAATATGAAAAAATTAAAATTTTCTACCATCTGCTTGCTATTATTTTCAAGCAGTTTGTTTGCTCAAAAAACATTTACCGTTAGCAGTAAAGACCTTGGAGGCCAATCTACCACAACCGAAGAGTTTAATGGCTTTGGTTGCACAGGCAAAAACCAGTCGCCACAACTAAGTTGGGCAAATGTACCAGAAGGCACAAAAAGTTTTGCTATCACTATGTACGACCCCGATGCACCCACAGGTGCTGGATTTTGGCATTGGGTCGTGTTTGATGTTCCGGCCAACGCAAACGAAATAGCAACAAATGCGGGTAATGTTACTTTAAATCTTATGCCAAAAGGTTCGATTCAAAGTGCTACCAGTTTTGGGGCAAAGGGCTATGGCGGCCCCTGCCCACCCGAAGGGCATGGTATTCATCAATATCAATATACTGTTTATGCACTAAAAACCGACAAACTGGGTTTAGATGCCAACACAAACCCTGAATTGGTGGGATATTATCTGTGGCTGAATACAATTGCTAAAACAACGATTGTATCTTATTACAAGCGAGAAAAAAAATAATTTTTAATTATAAAAACAAAAAAATAGCATCAAAACGTAATATAACAGCCGTATAAAATGGCACAGGTATAGAATGAAAAGGGGACATTAGATCCGTCTAATCAATTTTTCAATAACGCACCTTACATTTTCAAAGCAAGGTTTGAAAATGAAGACGATGTACTATTAGCTTAGAAATTATATTTATCAACTAAAAAAACAAAACAAAATGAATATTACCTTAGCAGAGGCCGAAATGGCGATTGCCGCAGCCAAAACAAAAGCGGCAGAAATAAATACTAAAATGGACATTTGTGTTGTAGATGCAGGCTCAAACTTAGTTGCATTTGCTCGCATGGACGGCGCATGGATTGGCTCTATTGATATTTCTTTCAAAAAAGCAAAAACATCGGCTTGGTTCACGATGGATACGGCAGTTTTGACACCTTTGGTAAAACCCGATGCACCATTGTTTAATATCGAACATTCTAATGGAGGACTGATTACTTTTCCAGGTGGCGTGGCAATTAAAAATGCAAATGGCGATGTAATTGGGGCGATTGGTGTGAGCGGTAGTTCGGTTGAAAACGACCATACTGTGGCAGTTGCGGGTGCAGAGGCAGTAAAGTAAAGTATAAAAATAATTTACAGAAGCCCGTTTGTTTTGCAACAGACGGGCTTCTGTGTGGAATAGCGTATCTAATGCTTTGGACAGTTGCAAGCATTCTTTTTCTTGAACAACCCCCACATAAAACCTCGCTTTTTACGATTGCCTTTTCGCCTAACGAGAAGGTAATTTGTATTGACGGTCGTTTCGAGTTGAGTACCTGTAACTATCTGTGGCTCTGTGGCAGCTGCCTCTTCTTGCAAGCAAACGACTGCCACAAGGAGCATCAATGTTGTTTTTATTGGTTTCATGTGGTTGTGTAAGTGGTTGCTTATAAATAAAACTGTATTGTTATCGGTGGTACATCTGATTGCTAATTGTACTATTTTGTACTTTTCACTGTTCGCTACTTATATTAGAACGGGTAGCCAATGCCAATATTATATACTGGTGGGTTGGGGCTGTCTTGTCGTCTCGAAAACCGAGGCAATAAATACCGCTCATCAATTACTTTGCCGTCGCCCGGCAGTGTATAAATACGAGATGGGTCATAGACTTTGGCACCAACGTCAAACCGAATAATAAAAAACGAAAAATCAAGCCTTAGCCCTACGCCAGCACCAACAGCTATTTCTTTATAAAACCGATTGGCTGCAAAAGTAGAACTAACTTGTGGCTCGTTGGGTCTGAGCGACCAAGTGTTGCCTGCATCAATAAAGAGTGCATAATTAAAAAAATACAATAGTTTGCCTCTCAGTTCTAAGTTAGTTTCGAGAAGTACATCGCCTAATTGCTCAAACTGATAGCTATACCGGCCATAGCTGGTGCGGCCTGCCGTGAGTGCTACTTCTTGCCCGTCGTTGTTGTCCTTAAAATCTATAAAAAGTGGTTGCCCATTTAGATCGGTTTTGGGGTAGCCCGAGCCTAACCCCAAACGGCGTGGGGCCCAGGCTCTGTTACTGTTGCTACCTCCGCTTGTAAACTGTTTTTCGTAAGGGGCGATTCGGGTAGTGCCATAATTAAAAATCACCCCCATATTGATTCTATACACAAGTGTACTTTTTTTGCCAATAGGCTGGTAAAATCTATAATCGCCACTGAATTTTAGAAACTGATATGGATTGTAGCCCTTAAAGACGGTCGAAATAAATTTATCACCAAAAATATTCAGACTCGTACCGCCCGATTCTGCAAATAACCTCAGATAATTAGATTTTGTGTTTTGACTTGGCACATTGGTATTATAAAGATACGAAGCACTGATGCTCGACACAAAAGCACTGTCGAGGTAGGCATATTTGAGTGGTGTGCCATTCTGATTAAACAAGTCTTCTAAACGCTGATTGAAAGCACTTGTTTTATTG
>JAYVJH010000608.1:0-3929 GCA_043769455.1 Runella sp.
CAAGCCTCCGTCCACGCCAGCATCTGCCAAAATCTGAATAGCCGTATTATCTAATCTTGACCAGCATTGATCGCAACAAATACCATCTCCAAAACCAACTGGTACGCCTGTCGATTTGCGTTTGTGTATTCCCCAAGCCGTCCAGCGATAGTAGTTTTCTACGCCTTTGGTGTCTTTTATGTCAATATAAATCTGATACCCTGTATCCAAAAATTTACCATCACCGCTGGGCTGTCTAAACTCTGAATAAATATTGGTTACAGCCACAGATTTGGGCATTGGCTCGGCTGTTGAGGTGTAAATTGCACCATTGGTTAGCTTGACGGTGAGGGTGTAGCTTTTACCAGCCACACCTCTAAAATTTTTATCGGCTGGTTCATAAAACCCTGGTAAATTGGGCAAACCCCGATATACTACCACATTACCATCTGAATCTTTGACCTCAATGTATGCACCTCGCACGGGTGTTGCACCACTCTGAATACTACCAAACTGCGTAGTAAACGAGAGCCGTACAAAAGGCGTAGTTTTGTCGTCAGTCAATTGACTTTCAACGATTAGTTTTTCTGTTTCTTGGCCAATACTCAAAGGGTACGGGTCGAGGCACGATGTGAGCGTTGTAGTAATTGAAACCAGTAATAAAAATATGCGTAGGATATAAGACATAAAATTTTGAGTTTTGTTTTCTTACTTCCGTTGGCTAAAGCCAACGGCAATTCATTCTTTGGCAGTTGCTCGGCTCTGTCGAGTAACTACTATTGTGCGGCCTCTGGCCGTTTTCTTACTTCCGTTGGCTGAAGCCAACGGCAATTCATTCTTTGGCAGTTGCTCGGCTCTGTCGAGCGATGGCACTAAAAAAAAATCACCAATAATAGGTCATTGTTATAGACGGAATAATTGTACCAAGTACCGCCAATCGGTATGAGCGAGAATAGCCAAATTGCTGTTTAAAAAATATTGAATACGGGTTTCGGCGGGCATACACATTATAAAACGAAATATTCAAGACCGAGTATTTTGTTTGATTTTTGACACGGCGGCTGTCTCTCGAAAACGATAAATCCATGCGGTGATAGTCGGGCAGGCGGGCCATATTACGAGACGAATAATTGAAGACCAAATTTTCGTTAAATACATACTGGCCATCTGGAAACGTAACGGGACGGCCTGTCTGATACACAAAGTTTGACGATACACTCCAGCCACCTCCCAAAAATACAGAACCAGAAAAATTGACGTTGTGCGGTTTGTCAAACAATGAAGGATATTCTTTGCCTTGATTGATAATTTCTGATACATAAGGCGAAATGACGGCCACCATCGACCGAGACCAAGTATAATTGAGCGATCCTGTAACTCGTCCCTGATTTTTTTGAATACTGGCCTCAATACCATACGACTTACCCTGAGCAGGCAATAGTTCGGTTTCGAGGTGATCGTTTAGTAGCAGCGATGCACCATCTTTATATTCTACTAAGTTGTCCATTTTCTTATAAAAACCTTCAATATATGTAACAAAAACATTGTCTTTAAAATTGCGATAATAGCCCAACGAAAGCTGGTCGGCTACTTGTGGCGGTGCAAAACGATTACTCAATTTCCAATAATCGACAGGTGAAATAGCCGTAGTGTTCGTAATCAAATGCAGGTATTGGCGAGTGCGATTATAACTTAGCTTAAACGACTGCCTGTCGTTCAGTTCGACTTTAAACAAAAACCGTGGCTCAAAGCCGCCACCCGTAAAGTTGCTTTGGCCAGCGGCATATTTGAGCGTATCTGTGATGGTTTCTCTACTCAAAGGCTGGTTAGGTTGGTACTGAAACACGTCATTGGGGCCAATGTTGCTAAATGTAGAATAGCGCACGCCAGATTGTAGCGAGAGTCGGCGGCTGATTGTCCAATCGTAACTCAAATAGGCGGCTGACTCTCGGCCAAACTCGTCAGCAATTTTACGATTTTCGATGGCCGACTGCCCAGAAGTGGCGGTAACATTACCAGGCAGAAACTTATAAAAAATCACGTTACCCCCCCACTCTATTTTGTGCTTGTCGCTGGCCTGATACAAAAAGTCTGTTCTGATTTCGTTATGTCTAATACCCGAAATCAACTTATACTCAAAACCTGTACCCAGACCATTGACACCATAATCGTAGTGGCTCAAAATACCTTTGGCCGTAAACGATAGCTTTGTATTGATTTGACTGCCCCATTGAAGGGTTGCAATTTTGGTTTTCCAAAAGTATGATGTATCTTCCGGGAACTTAAAATTGTCGGAACTCAAATAGCCTGTGGCCGTAATAGCACTATTTTGACCAACACGATATTGAAGTGCAGCATTCAAGTCATAAAAACCTGCCTTACTGCCTTTAAACCGTTTGGGGAAAGTATTGATAAGCCAGTTGGGATAAGCCGAGCGGCCAGCGAGCATGATTGACCCTTTTTTCTTGGCAAAATTACGTTGAACCAATACGTTACTACTAATAGGGCCAACAGAAACCGATGTACGGCTTTCGGAGGTTGCAATTTTTGAATTCATACTTAACAAAGACGACAACCGACCACCATAGCGAGACGGAATACCGCCTTTATAAAGTGTAGCGTTTTGGATAGCTTCGGGATTGACACTCGTAAAAAGCCCTAACAGGTGAGATGTATTAAAAATCGGTGCATCGTCGATTGTTACCAAATTTTGGTCCACTCGGCCACCTCGCACACTAAATCCACCTGCACCTTCGCCTGCTGTCGTTACGCCAGTTTGTAGGGTAAGCGCACGTATAATATCGCCTTCGCCAAAAACTATGGGGGTTGTTTTGAGTAATTTTAAATCTATTTTAATGGTACTCATTTCAACAGACTTGACGTTACTTTCTGCCTTTTGAGTGCGTACTTCCACATCGTCCAACTGATTGATTTGCTCTGAAAGTTCAAAATCAGCTACCGTATTTTTCTTCAAATTGATAAACTTACTTTTCTTAATAAAACCCACCGCCGATATTTCTATAACATACTCGTCAGTTGGAAGTACGATATTGTACTCGCCCTTTTCGTCAGTCAAAATAGCTTTAAAATCTTTTTGAACGTTAATGTACCCGCCATTGGCATATTCTTTTACTAATCTACGAATCTGGACAGATGCCGCAGGAATGGGCTTTTGTGTCAAAAACTCTTTGGTAGTTCCTGATAAAACAGGTCGCTGGGCTTGGACACAATAACTAAGTAGCAATAGTAAACAAAAAATGCCTAAATGCTTAAATGTAATGGTGTGATTGTGGCTGTTCATAAATGATGGTAATTCAATTTCTAACCCTTGATTGTCCTATTGCCTAAGTCCAAAATCTGACCTTACGATGTCTATCATTGGTTTAATTTTATGCTAAATTTTACTCCTACATTCAAAAGTACGTCTTTTTACCGACAAAGGCTTACTTACAGAACTACTTATGTCTATTTTTAAGTTCCGAAAATAACAAACGATTAATCATAGGCTATATTCAAGTTATAAATGCAACTTTTTGGTTAAAGATTCTGATTTAGCTTTTCAAAAAATCCCAAAAGAGTAAAACAGAAAATTATTTTAAGATTTTATCAAAAATAGAAAAATATTGTGGAATTATTTTATTTTTTAGTAGTCCTACCTTTGTAAGGTTGTGTTGCAGGTGAAAACACCATGCAACGGCATTCTGAGCATTACATTTATATGACTATCTTATTTTTTATGTGTCAGCGAAACGTAAAAAACTGTACTGACTCTATTTATATTATTACACTCAGTCCAATTGAGCAGTCTATATATCAGCCTAAAAATAAAGTAGGCCACACATCAAAGATGTGTGGCCTACTAAGACATACAATTATGGACTATTTTTTCTTTTTTACAATCGTAAACGGTACACAAAGTTCGGCTGGGCAGCAGTTGATTTCTTCTACTA
>JAYVJH010000609.1:0-3275 GCA_043769455.1 Runella sp.
CTCAACTTGGCAGCTCTCGGTATTCGTATCATTGCGCCCATGCCTGGCAAGGGAACAATCGGTATTGAGCTTCCCAACAAAAACCGTGAGATGGTAACGGCTCGGTCGGTATTGGGTTCTAAGAAATTTCAAGATTGTAACTTTGACTTACCTGTGGTGTTAGGAAAAACGATTTCTAACGAAATTTTTATTACTGACCTCGCCAAAATGCCCCACCTACTCATGGCTGGTGCGACGGGTCAGGGTAAGTCGGTCGGTCTGAACGTATTGCTGGCTTCGTTGCTCTACAAAAAACACCCCGCACACATTAAATTTGTGTTGGTGGACCCAAAAAAGGTAGAACTCACACTGTTTAACAAAATCGAAAGGCACTTTTTGGCCAAATTGCCCAACAGCGAAGAAGCCATCATTACCGACACTCGCAAGGTAGTTTATACCCTCAACTCGCTTTGTATCGAAATGGACAGCCGCTATGACTTACTCAAAGAAGCTGGCGTTCGGAACATCAAAGAGTACAATGTCAAGTTTACGCAGCGACAATTAAACCCCAAAAAAGGACATAAATTTTTGCCTTATATTGTATTGGTTATTGACGAATTGGCCGACCTGATGATGACCGCTGGTAAGGAAGTTGAGCAGCCCATTGCACGTTTGGCGCAGTTAGCCCGTGCTATTGGTATTCACTTAGTGGTGGCTACGCAGCGGCCTTCGGTCAATGTCATTACGGGTCTTATCAAAGCTAACTTTCCTGCCCGATTGTCGTTTAGGGTAACGTCCAAAATCGACTCTCGGACGATTTTGGACACTGGTGGAGCAGAGCAATTAGTCGGTATGGGCGATATGTTGCTCTCGATGGGGTCGGATATGATAAGACTACAATGTGCGTTTTTGGATACTGACGAAGTCGATGATGTCTGTGAGTTTATTGGCAACCAACGAGGATATAGCTCGGCCTATTATTTGCCTGAGTTTAGTGGCGACGAAGACAGTGGCGACAAAGCCGACGTTGATTTGGGCGATAGAGATGTACTTTTTGACGATGCCGCTCGTGTAATCGTCAATGCACAGCAAGGTAGTACGTCGCTCATTCAGCGCAAAATGAAGCTTGGCTACAACCGTGCAGGCCGCATCATGGACCAGCTCGAAGCCGCTGGCATTGTTGGCCCGTTTGAAGGCAGCAAAGCCCGTGAGGTTTTTATTACAGACCTCAATGCGTTGGAACAATTATTGAAAAATTTAGGATAAAATAGCTATAAATGAATATATTAGAAAAAATAGTAGCCAACAAAAAACTCGAAATCATACGAAGCAAAGCAACTATTGGCATCGGTGATTTAGAAAAAAGTTTTGACCTAAAAAGAAAAACAATTTCGCTACACAAAGCCTTGATAGATGGTAGTACGTCTGGTATCATTGCTGAGTTCAAGCGAAAGTCCCCTTCAAAAGGAATAATCAACGACCAAGTACTACCAGAAATTGTAACCAAAGGCTATGCCGATGCTGGCGCAAGTGGGCTGTCGGTTTTGACTGATTTTGATTTTTTTGGAGGTGATTTTGGTGATTTTAGAGCAGCCCGATTGGCCAACCCAACAACGGCTATGCTTCGCAAAGACTTTATGATAGACGAATACCAACTCTACGAAGCCAAAGCCTTGGGCGCAGATGTGATATTGCTCATAGCCGCTTGCTTAACGCCAAACGAAGTAATAAATCTCGGTAAAAAAGCACAAGAAATGGATATGGAAGTACTACTCGAAGTACACGATGCACAAGAACTGAACCAAACACTTTGTGAATATGTAAATATAGTGGGTGTGAATAATCGAAATCTCAAAACTTTTGAGACCGACATTCAGACATCAATGGAGTTGGCAAAAAAAATTCCCGATAGCTTTGCAAAGATTTCGGAGAGTGGTCTGGAAAATATATCAACAATCTTAAAATTACGTGAAGTAGGTTACAATGGGTTTTTGATTGGTGAAACATTTATGAAAACAGCCAATCCAGCCGTTGCATTAAAAGAATTATTAACTCTGTAATATATTATGATAAAAGTTAAAGTATGCGGAATGAGAGAATCAGACAATTTGGCCTCTCTCGTTGAGTTACAACCCGACTTCATTGGTTTTATTTTTTATGACAAATCACCCCGATTTGTAGGTGAGCAGCTCGATGAAGTACAGTTAAAAGCAATACCCCGAAATACCAAAAAAGTAGGAGTGTTTGTCAATGCCAATCCAGATTATATCTTAAAGACTGTCAAAAAATACGACTTACAGTTTATACAACTACACGGCAGCGAAGACCCTATTTTTTGTAAAAGCCTCAAAAACAAAGGCATTAACATCATCAAAGCCTTTGCACTTGATGAAGCCTTCAATTTTAGTAGTCTCAATAACTTTAAGCCACATTGCGACTTTTTTCTGTTCGACACCAAAGGCCAGAACCCTGGTGGAAACGGTTTTGCTTTTGACTGGGATATGCTGGCTAATTATGACAACGAAAAGCCGTTTTTTTTGAGCGGCGGCCTCTCACTCGAAAACATCGAACAAGCTACCAAATTAGAGGGTTTAAAAATATATGGAATTGATATAAATAGTAAATTTGAACTCGAACCTGGCTTGAAAGACATTGGTAAAATTGAACAATTATTAGAAATAGTACGACCTCTTGAAGAAGAAATTATTTAGAAAATAGTGAACGGTGGCTGGCGAAACTAAAAACAATCAGGTTTTATGGAAGAATATAGATTAGACCGAACAGCTTTTTTTATGGGAACCCATGAAGAAGTAGAGTACCAAGCCAACATAGAAGATGCTAAACTAAGCCCCACACAACGGCTCAAAGTAGCTGCTTATCTCAACAGTGTTGCTTTTGGTTATGACATACAAAATCCACCAAAATTAGATAAAACCGCCTTTTCTATTCGCAAACGCAAATACGACAATGGCTGATATATTTAATCCTGACTTTCAAGATTTTATCATTGCTTTCAATAAAGCCAACGTCGATTATATTTTAGTTGGAGGCTATTCAGTAATTTTACACGGATACTCCAGGACTACTGGCGATATGGACATCTGGGTGAATCAATCTGATGAAAACTACACAAAAATAACTCAAGCCTTTCATATTTTTGGAATGCCCGTTTTTGATATGACACGTGAAAAGTTTTTAGATAAGAATAATTACGATGTTTTTAGATTTGGTAGAAAACCATCATCGATTGAACTAATGACTGCCGTAAAAGGCTTAAATTTTGAAGAGGCGTTTGC
>JAYVJH010000610.1:0-7529 GCA_043769455.1 Runella sp.
TGGATACGAAAATCGAAAATAGAATACTCGGCCTTTTGAGGTGGATAAAAATGCAAGTGCCTCATTATCAACACCTAAAAAAAGCTGGGTAGAGTAATAATAGACTTGCCCAATTATGGAAAAGTAGCGATTTAAGACCTCTGTAATTTGACTAAATATTTCAATAAAAAAAGAAATAGCCCAACCCAATAGCTGCCAGCACGCCAATCAAGTCGGCAAAGAGACCAACGGTAATGGCGTAGCGTGTTTTTTTGATACCGACTGAGCCAAAATATAGCGCAACGATATAAAAAGTAGTATCGGCCGAGCTCTGGAACATACACGACAACCGACCTACAAATGAGTCCACCCCAAAGGTTTTCATGGAGTCAATCATCAACGCCCGAGATGCACTCCCGCTCACGGGGCGCATGAGTGCAACAGGTAAAGAATCGCTAAAATCGCTGTTTACGCCTGTTAATGCTATTATATATTTGAGGCCGTCCACGATGTAAGTCATTGCCCCAGAATTTCTAAATGCACTGATAGCCACCAACATACCTACCAAATAGGGTATAATTCTGACCGAAGTTTCAAAACCTGCCTTGGCTCCGTCCACGAATGTAGCAAACAAATCTATTTTTTTACGAAGCCCTCCCAACAAGAAAGCTACGATTATGGTCAGTAATATCAAATTGCCTGCTACTTTTGAAATCACCTCAATTTGTTCTTTGCTTTGAGTTGATAGATACCACAGAATTATTCCCAAAAAAGCCGTAATACCCCCCAGCCAGCCAAGTACAACTTTGTTGATGAGATTGATACCTTGTTTGATACTAACCAAAATCATACTCGCAACGGTGGCTGTGTAAGTAGCTATCAGGCAAGGTATTAGAATGTCAGATGGGTCTTGTGCGCCCAAAATAGCCCGCTGCGCCATTACACCAAGCGGTATTATCGTGAGGCCAGAAGTATGCAATACCAAAAACATAATTTGGGCATTGGAGGCGGTCTCTTTGTCGGGGTTTAGGTCTTGCAAACTTTGCATGGCTCTGAGGCCAAAGGGTGTGGCGGCATTGTCGAGACCGAGCATATTGGCCGAAAAGTTCATAATCATTTGTCCATTGGCAGGGTGATTTTTGGGAACTTCGGGGAAGAGTTGATGGAAAAATGGCCCAATGATACGAGCCAAAAAGTTGATAGCACCTGCTTTTTCGCCAATATTTAACAGTCCCAAAAAAAACGTCATTGCGCCAGCCAGCGGCAGAGCTATGTCCATGACGGCAGCCTTGGAGGAGTCAAAAATACCTTTGGTAATAATTTCAAATACTTCGACATCGCCTGTTATCATAAATTTGAGCAGAGCAACAAAAAAAGCAACAACAAAAAAACCAAGCCAGATGTAGTTAAGAGCCATAGTGAGGTATTGAGATTTAGGTAGTCAGCGAATGTAGTAGGTAATTGCCAAACAACCAAAAAAATCTAAAACCAACGACTATGCACCGCCAACAATTTGTTTGTAATAAGCCTCGTACATAGGCAAAATAGCCTGAATGTCAAACTCTTTGGCACGAGCGAGGGCATTGGCTTTGAAGCGAGGTAGGTTTTCGTCTTGCAATATAAAAAGCGCATTCTTGACCATGTCTTCTACATCGCCGATGTTACTCATAAAACCCGTCTGCCCTTGTACGTTTAGCTCGGGTATGCCGCCTACATTTGACGTAATAACTGGTACTTCGCAGGCCATGGCTTCGAGAGCGGCCAAACCAAAACTCTCGGTCTCTGAGGGCATCAAAAACAAATCTGCTACCGATAGTACTTCTTCGACGGCATCGAGTTTGCCCAAAAACCGTACTTCATGAAAAATCCCTAAGTCTCGGCACAAAGTCTCTATTCGGTTGCGCTCGGGGCCGTCGCCAACCAGTAGTAGCTTGCTTGGTATGAGTTCTTTGAGTTTGTAGTAAATCATCACTACGTCGTCGATTCGTTTTACTTTTCTAAAATTAGAGGTATGGACCAATAATTTTTCGTTGTTGGGGCAAATGGCGAGTTTGAAATGGTCTTTCTTTTGTTTTTTGAATCTACTTAAATCTATAAAATTGGGAATGACGACAATTTCTTTTTTGATAGGAAAATACTCGTTGGTAGCATTTTTCAAAAACTCAGACACCGCCGTAACTCCGTCCGACTCGTTGATACTAAACGTAATGACAGGCTCGTAAGACACGTCTTTGCCAACAAGCGTAATGTCGGTGCCGTGCAGAGTCGTAATGACAGGAATGTTGATGCCCTGCGATTTGAGAATTTGCTTGGCCAAGTACGCCGACGATGCGTGTGGAATGGCATAATGAACGTGCAGCAGGTCAAGTTTTTCGTATTTCACAACATTGACCATCTCGCTCGACAGTGCCGACTCGTAGGGGGCAAACTGAAAAAGTGGGTAGTTTGGGATATTGACCTCATGATAAAAGATATTTTCGTTAAAAAAATCTAACCGACTGGGTTGTGAATAAGTAATAAAATGTACTTGATGACCGACCTTAGCCAATGCCTTGCCGAGTTCCGTGGCTACAACCCCGCTTCCGCCAAAGGTTGGGTAACAAACGATGCCTATTTTCATTGATTTCAATAAAGTCAATATTGGTTTTAGACACAACACATTTTATATAAAGATAGTTGTGGACTATCTTTATATCTTTGCTTACCCTATTGTTCAGTAAGCGATTAAAAATACCACACAATATTTGGATAATTAAAAACTATCACTCAACTTGACATCTTCAAAGTAGTAGAGTGTCTATCAGTTTGTTTTGTATTAAAATCCACCCTCAACTATGCCCAGTTTATACATTTTAGCGGGCTGCAATGGAGCAGGAAAAACAACCGCTTCAAAAGTACTTTTGCCTGAAACATTCAAAGTAAGCACTTTTTTAAATGCCGATATAATGGCTGCCGCAATAAACCCAGCCTCACCCGAAAGTGTGGCTCTACAAGCTGGCCGCCAGATGCTGGTTCAGATAGAAGATGCGCTCAGTCAAGGTATTGATTTCGTAATCGAAACCACGCTTGCCACCAAAAGTTATGTAACACTCATAAAAAAGGCACAAGTACTTGGCTATGAAGTAATCTTACTTTATTTTTGGCTCGAAAGTCCAGAATTAGCCGTTGAGCGAGTAGCCCGACGTGTGGCGCAAGGGGGGCATCATATTCCCGAAGAAGTAATTAGAAGACGATATAAAAGCGGAATTAAAAACTTAATAGACTTGTTTGTACCTTTGGTGGACAAGTGGGCTGTTTACGATAACTCAGATTATGTGAAAGGAACAGCACAACTCATTGCCGAAAAAATTTCGGACGATTTATCAATCATAGAAAATAGCATTATTTGGAACAAAATTATTCAACTATGAAATTTGTAACAAGAGATCCATTATTTATCGAAATCCACAAAGGCTTACTCAAAGCCTATCAGCATATTCCAGCCGAGTTGGAGGCCGAGCGCAAGCGCAAAGAAGCCTTGGCAGCAGCCGAAAAACTGGCTGGGAAAGGTCATTAAAGTCTCACTCGCCATAATGACAACGACATTATAAGATATGGATTCGGTCTTGGCGAACACGATGCACCAAACGATGCTCATCGGTAATCCTACGAGACCGCACGAGCGGCCTCGCAGTAGCCACTCAGATTAGCTTTGAGTGCTTCGGGCTGCCCTCTACCCTCAAACGGTGTTCTCAAACATTCTTCATTAGTTCATTGATTAGTATATTTGAGTACTTGAATGGCATTAAGTATATGTTTGAGTATAAATGTAAGTACTTTATTGGTTTTTTTGTGCAAAGGGCAACCACCATCAAAAAAACTGGCTGTGAAAGTTTTAAAACAAAAGTCGTAAAAAATCAATTTATTTGGTCATCAACTTACTGGCTAAAGAAGATATCAAATTTACGAAAAAATTGTATCTTTGTAAAAAAGGGCTATATATGACAGCACAAAAACTATCTGCATTACAATTAGAGTTACTAAACGTATATTCTTTTCAGCCTTCGCAAGACGATATATTGGCCATTAAGCAGATGCTTGCCAATTATTTTTCAGATAAACTTATTTCTAAAATAGGTAAAGCCGTGGACGAAAAAGGCATCACAGAAACTGATTTAGACCAGTGGCTCAATGCAGAAAGCTAAACCTCGTATTGTATTAGATACTAATGTGTTTTTAGTGTCATTGGCACCTCAGTATAAATACCACTGGATTTATCAATATATCATAATGGGCAAATTTGAACTTTGCCTTACTACCGAAATTTTACTTGAATATGAAGAGATTATCTCGCAACGGTACGGTATAGAACGGGTCAGTGGAACGCTAAATTACCTACTATTATTACCAAATGTTTTATTTTTCAATCCCTCATACCGCTGGAATTTAATAGAAGCCGACCACGATGACAATAAATTTATAGACTGTTATGTAGCTGCCAATGCCGACCATATTGTTGGAAATGACAAGCACTTCAATATTCTAAAAAGCATCTATTTCCCCTCAGTAAATGTACTCAGATATGACGAGTTTGAAGCACTTTATCAAAGAGATATATCTACAGAAACTATCTAAGTAGTCGTGAATATATAGTACGGTGTCGTGAGTTAAATATAATGTTGTTAATCAGTAAGTTATCAAAATTAAAATACCGTATTAGTTTTGAATAAGTACATAATACATCTTGCACCGCACCGACATTTTACAACGCCATTGCGATAGGGCAATAAGCTGGCAAAAGACAAAAGAGCAGTTTCTCAAACGAGAAACTGCTCTTTGTTTACTATTAGTTTGTGTTGCTTTGAGGTTCTGACTAAGAAGCCTTGAGCGTACCACGCAATGCACGTGGAATTTCGACCGATGCAATAGGCAACGATGGATTGCTCAAAATCACATAGCCATCGGCAACGAGTGTGCTTACTTTTATTGATTTACCCAAATCTAAGTTGGCAATAGATACATCTACAAAGTCTGGGATAGCCTCTGCTTGGCCTTGTAGCTTTACTTTGCGTAGTTTTTGTACCAACTTACCACCCTGCATTACGCCTGGGGCTGTACCCGTAAAGCGGATAGGTACGTCGATTTTAATTTCTTTGCCTGGGACGATTTCCAAGAAATCGGCGTGCAAAATTATATCACTCACTGGGTGATATTGAATGTCTTGAAGAATACCAAAGTGAATATCACCCTCGATGTTTAGCTCAACTTTATAAACGTTTGGCGTGAAAACCAAATCACGAAACAAGTACATGTGGGCCGAAAAATGAATCTGCTCTGCTCCTCCGTACAATACACACGGGACGAGTGCCTCGTGGCGGAGTGCTTGCGATTCTTTCTTGCCAAGATTCGCTCTTTTAAACCCTACAATCTCAGTATTTTTCATTTGTTTTGTTGCCCTCTAACTCCCAAAGAAGGACTTGTTTTGATGTTTTTTTGGTATCTTTTGGGAATAGCTAAGATACGTTTTGAAATGTAGAAATCTTTTTTCTACGGATTTATAAATAATGAACTAATAGACTCATGGTCACGGATACGGCCTATGGCTTTGGCAAACAGCTCGGCCACCGACAGTACGTTGATTTTGGGGTTTTCTTGTCGCATCGGAATGGTATCGGTAACAAGTAACTCATCTAAGACCGAGTTTTTGATGCGCTCATGGGCATCGCCCGACATAACGGGGTGCGTACAGATGGCTCGAACAGATATAGCCCCCTTTTCTAACAATAATTGGGCCGCTTTGCAGATAGTACCACCTGTGTCAATCAAGTCATCGACAAGTACTACGTTTGCTCCTTTTACATCTCCAATTACTTGCATTGAAGCTATTTCGTTGGCACGTTTACGGTGTTTGTCGCACAGCACGATGTCGGCATTGAAGAATTTGGCGAAGTTTCTGGCACGTGCCGCACCGCCCACGTCTGGCGAAGCGATGATAAGATTTTCGAGATTTAACGATTGCAAGTAAGGCACAAAAACGCTCGTTCCTTCGAGATGAACAACTGGAATATCAAAAAAACCTTGGATTGCGCCTGAGTGTAGGTCAATCGTCATTATTTGGTCTGCACCTGCGGCCATCAGTAAGTTGGCCATGAGTTTGGCTGCTATGGCTACTCGTGGTTTGTCTTTACGATCTTGACGTGCATAACCAAAATAGGGTATAACAGCCGTGATTTCGTGTGCAGAAGCACGTTTGGCGGCGTCAATCATCATCAACAGTTCCATCATATTGTCGGACGATGGGAAAGTAGATTGAACCAAATACACATCACAACCTCTGATAGACTCCTCAAAAATCGGCGACATTTCGCCATCACTAAAACGACGTAGCGTGTAGCCACCCAGATTACGACCATAATGGTGCGCTAATTTTTGGGAAAGGTAGTCAGAGGCCGAGCCAGAAAATATTTTGATGGGATTGAATGATGCCATTCTTACTGAATTTTTCCGCAAAGGTAGTGGTTTTTACTATTTATTCAAATGGTTTTAAGTTATTAAATAACAACATGATAAAGATACAACACAGAATTTTCCAACATAAACTAATACAACTATTTTTTGTCGAAAAATACAAAGTACCTGCAAGAGATTCTTACAGGTACTTTTAAACTACGTTACGTTACTATTATTTAACTCTTATTTTTTGCATTGTAAATGGTACACAAAGCTGAACTGGGCAGCAGTTTATCAATTCAACAATTATTGGGCAGCAACCACCACTCGGGCATGAGCCATTGCTGGCCGTGAATGTGTAAGTACCCGCTTTGTCAAACAAGGCCGTATTGCCAATCTGTCCGTCAGACCACTTGACGTTGGTATATCTGCTCGGCACAACTGCCTGAACCTTGCTACCATCGTTTGAACACAACTTGAACGGAACTGTGAAACAAGCTCTGTCTAAGTCATCTTCACCGTCTTTCATATTGCCTGGTGTTGAGTCCATATCTTTTTCATTTACTCTGCTTACTTCGGCTGTATTAAACCACAAACCTTCCATCAGTACCTTGGCTTTGATAGTCAGTGTTACCGTATCGCCATTGGCAGGTGCGCCTGCCGCAGCTATGTTGCCAATCGTCCATTTTTTGGTGGCTATGTCATAACTACCTCTCGAAGCGGTGCTACTGATGTATAAGAGTGCATAGTTCAACGAGTCTGTTATTTCTACACCTGTCGCATTGGTTGTGCTTTCGTTCCATACCTTGATGGTGTATGTTACCACATCACCAATCTGTGCAATTTTCCTGTCAATTACCTTTTTCAATGCCAAATCAGTAAGACTGGCTGGCACTACTGGCTTCTTGATTCCTGCATCTACACTTGTTACGTCTGGCGTTGCTGCCGTGAGTGTTACTTGTGCTGTTTTACCGTCTGTACCTGCATCGCTATCTTTCGTTGGGTCTGTTCCGCTTGTTGCTGTTACAAAACTCTGTCCTGCTGGGGCTACAAATTGTACTGAATAAGTAGCAAGTGGTAGGTTCGGGAATAGGTATAATCCTGAACCGTTCGTAGTTGTG
>JAYVJH010000611.1:0-9919 GCA_043769455.1 Runella sp.
TTGATGGTGGCGACCAGCCCAACGTGGTGCCGTCAAAGGCTTCGGTTTGGTATTATTTTAGAGAACGAACCTACCCACGCATCAAAGAATTGTTTGAGGCTGGCGTAAAAATTGCTAACGGTGCGGCCATGATGACCGATACAAAGTTTACTTACGAGATTTTGGGGTCGGCTTGGCCGGGTCATTTTAGCAAGCCTATTGCCGAAACCATGTACGAAAACATCAAAACGGTAGGTATGCCTACTTGGTCAGCAGACGACCAGACATTGGCCAAAGCCACACAGGCCGAGTTGTTTTCGCCAGAGAAAGATGGTTTATTGGCCAAAATTGATAGCACCATAGAGCCACCAGTGATATCAATGGGCGGCGGCTCAGACGACATTGCCGACATTGCATGGGCTTTGCCAACAGTTGTACTACGCTATCCATCAAATATTCCAGGGTTGCCCGGCCACCATTGGGCAAATGCCATTTCGATGGCTACGCCCATTGCCCACAAAGGCATAACGGCTGGCGCAAAAGTCGAGGCCATGACCTTGCTGGATATGCTTGTGAAGCCCGATATTATCAAAAACGCTTGGGCATATTATAACGACGTACAGACCAAAGAAATAAAATACACGCCATTGGTCGGCGAAAAAGACAAGCCCGCCATACACCTCAACACCAAAATCATGGCCGATTTTCGTCCAGAAATGAAAAAATACTATTATGACCCAACCAAATACAAAAGTTATATGGAGCAGTTAGGCATTAAATATCCAACAGTAAGAACAGAGAAGAAGCCATGAACTAAGTATTTAGACAAAACTGATACGATACTTCAACTTTGATAAGTTACTGATTTACAGTATTGTATTTAACTCACGACACCAGACTATAAACACACGACTTCTCAATATGTTTAGTATCATTGACGTAGAAACAACAGGCCACCAAAACGTACAATCCAGAATTACCGAAATCGCTATCATTAGGCACGATGGCCGCCGTGTGGTTGAGGTTTTTGAATCGTTGGTCAATCCAGAATGTTATATTCCATCGTTTATTTCGAGCCTTACGGGTATCACAAACGAGATGGTGCGCCATGCGCCTACTTTTGCCCAAATAGCCAACGAAGTACGCCGCCTGACCAAAGATACCGTTTTTGTGGCGCACAATGTGAGTTTTGATTTTTGGTTTGTCAAACATGAATTTACACGGTTGGACGAATATTTTGAACGAGACAAACTCTGTACCGTAAAGCTCAGTCGTAAGATTTTGCCAGGCTACAAGTCATATAGTTTGGGCAAAATCTGTAATGACTTGGGCATCAGACACACCAACCACCACCGAGCCATGGGTGATGCGGCAGCTACCGTCAAACTTTTTGAAATGCTGATTCAGAACGATACAAAAGGATTGCTACGAAACCATTTAGAAATAGTGGAACAATAGGCCAAATATTCAGTACTGCTTTTAACCCAAAAACCATCAAAAAAAATGACAATCTTATTGCTGCTCGTCCCCGCTGGTTGCATAGCAGCGTACTTTTACCTCCGTAACCAAATCACTTCGCACCGACCGACCAATGCACCCACAGCTCAAAATAGAGAGGCATTGGACATTACCAAAACTACCCTCGTATGTGTGGGTGACAGCAATACGCACGGCAACGTAAGCTACAACTGGGTCGATGACTTGGTGAGTATATATCCCAACTTTCAAGTTGTGAATGCTGGTGTAAATGCTGACTTAACTGGCACATTATTAAGACGTTTGGACGACACGATGGCTTGTAAACCTGACTTTGTTACGTTGCTCATTGGCACAAACGACATTCAAAGTACCATGAGCGCAAGCCAAGAAAACCGCTACCGACAAATGAAAAAAGTTGATGCTGGTGAGGTGGTAAATTTCAATAGTTTTTGCGAAAATTTTAATAAAATAATAACTCGCCTCAAAACCGAAACCAACGCCCAAATAGCCATATTTTCGTTGCCAATATTGAGCGAAAACCTCAACCACGAAGCCAACAAAAAAGCCGACCAATACAGCGATTTTATTAGACAAATAGCCACACAAGAAAACCTAATCTATTTACCACTACGAGAAACCCAAAAATCGTACTTACAACAACACCCGACCCAATCAAAATATAACTACGAAGACACGTTCAGGCTCATGAATTTTTCGATATTGAGAAATATTTTTTTAAAACAATCATGGGACGAAATTAGTACTAAACATGGCTTCTTGCTCACACCCGACAATATTCACCAAAATAGTATTTCGGGCAAAATGATTCTTGATTTAGTCAAAAAATTTATCGAAAAAACTAACTAAAAATGCTCAAAAAAGAACGCTACCAAGCCTTAATAAGTCATTTTTCTGAAAACTTCCCCGAAGTCGAAACCGAGCTGGCCTATCGCAATCCTTATGAATTGTTGGTGGCCGTTATACTATCAGCTCAATGTACCGATAAGCGCATCAACATGGTTACGCCCAAACTTTTTGAGCGTTTTCCAGATGCCGAAGCATTGGCGAGTGGCTCGGTCGATGAGATTTTTCAATACATCAGGTCAGTATCTTATCCCAACAACAAAGCTAAGCATTTGGCAGGTATGGGTCAGTTGTTGCTGTCTAAATTTGGAGGTAAAGTCCCTGCTTCGGTCGATGATTTGCAACTGTTGCCGGGGGTTGGTCGGAAGACGGCCAATGTCATTGCTTCGGTGATTTTTAACCAACCAACAATGGCTGTCGATACGCACGTTTTTAGGGTTTCGAGGCGACTTGGTTTAGTGCCAATGACGGCCAACACACCGCTGGCCGTTGAAAAACAACTCACTAAGTTCATTCCCAAAGACATAATTCCCAAAGCGCATCACTGGCTCATATTACATGGCCGATATGTGTGTTTAGCTCGCTCGCCCAAGTGTAGTAGTTGTGCGCTTACGTTTATGTGTAAGTATTTTGAGAAAAGCAATAAGTCGTGAGTCATTAGTCGTGGGTTGTAAGTCATTTTTTTGTCAAGCGTAGTTCGTTCCAATCCAAAAAACACTGATGACCAACAACTCTCTACCCAATACCCATGACTCACCTCCTCTTTTTCTTCTTAATCGATGGCTTTACAGACTCTTTCCGTTGGGGTATTTTCATGCCGTCCATCAGTGCAGGTGCTTCACGGTCTTTGCGGAGGTATTGAAAAACCAGTAAACAAGCCACACTCAACATCACAATCCAGTAGCTATCTTTAAAGGCCGTTCGCCTGATTTCTAAAAGCCAAATCATAAAAAAACCAATGGCCGACCAGCCCGCTACACTTTCGATTGTCCGTTTTGTTGTTGGTTTCATATTATTGGTTTTTGTCGTGCAATTTACGTCTTTTGTCGTTTATAATGTATTGAGCCATCAAAACAATCAAATTTTTATTACTTTTATTTAAAATATAATTCAATAAATCCCTTATTTCAATGAAAAAACAATTACAATATTACGGTGTAAAGGCTTTGGCTTTTTCATTATTTATTATTCATTCTACATTGTCTTTTGCACAAACACTTGATGTCGAAAAACTACATGGCCTCAAAGCACGTAGCATTGGCCCGGCTGGTATGAGCGGACGTGTAACAACGATTGACGTAGTGCGGCGTAGCCCCGAAACCATTTATGCAGGCACGGCTTCGGGCGGAGTCTGGAAGTCGGTCAATGGCGGTGCTTCGTTCAGCCCACTGTTTGACGAGCAACCTATTGCTTCGATTGGGGCTGTGGCCATCAATCAGTCGAACCCTGACATCGTTTGGGCGGCAACTGGCGAGGGAAACCCCCGCAATAGTCAAAACTTTGGTAATGGTGTCTATAAAAGTTTAGATGCTGGCAAGACTTGGCAGTTTTTAGGATTGGAAAACACCCGAAACATTCACAAACTAATACTACACCCCAACAACCCTGATGTAGCTTGGGCGGGCGTGCAAGGCTCGGCCTATGCCGACCACCCCGAGCGAGGCGTTTATAAAACCATTGACGGCGGCAAAACGTGGGAAAAAGTACTATTCACAAACGAAAAATCTGGTATTGCCGACCTTATTATCGACCCGTCTAACCCCGATAAGTTAATTGCGACCATGTGGGAATTTCGCCGTCAGCCTTGGTTTTTTAAGTCGGGCGGTGTAGGCTCGGGCTTGTATGTAACGGTGGACGGTGGTAAAAACTGGAAAAAAAGAACATCAGAAGACGGCCTACCCGAAGGCGAGCTGGGCAAAATCGGCTTGGCCATCAGTCGTAGCAATCCCAATGTGGTTTATGCCAACGTTGAGGCCAAAAAAAATGCACTTTATCGGTCGAGCGATGGTGGTTTGAAATGGATCAAAACAACTGACAAAGGTGTGGGCGACCGACCGTTTTATTACAATGATTTGTTTGTAGATACCCAAAACGAAAATCGAGTTTATAACATTGCTACCCTTGTGTCGGTAAGCGAAGATGGTGGACGGACGTTTAAGGTCATTGCACCTTTCACAAAAGTACACTCCGACTGGCATTCGTTTTATGTCAGTCCCGATAACCCAAATTATGTAATCGGTGGCAACGACGGCGGGATAGCCATTTCGAGAGACATGGGCAGAACTTGGACTTTTGTTGAGAACTTGCCAGTTGGTCAGTTTTATCATATCAATACCGACAACGACCTGCCCTATAATGTCTATGGCGGAATGCAGGACAACGGCTCTTGGAAAGGCCCAAGTGCGGTATGGCGTGATGGTGGCATTAGAACAGAACATTGGGAAGAATTGTACTTTGGTGATGGTTTTGACGTAGTGCCAGATTTGGCTAATCCTCGTTTTGGCTGGGCTATGGCACAAGGTGGAGCATTGGGACGGTATGACCTCGCCACTGGCGACACCAAATACATGAAGCCCGTTCACCCCGAAGGCGCACAACTACGCTTTAACTGGAACGCTGGCATAGCTGTCGATCCATTCGACCCCAAAACGATTTATTACGGTAGTCAGTTTGTACACAAAAGTACCAATCGTGGCGATGACTGGACGGTAATTAGCCCAGATTTGACAACCAACGATACTACCAAACAACACGCCGACCAGAGTGGTGGCCTGACTTTTGATGCCACCAATGCCGAAAACTACTGCACAATTTTGAGCATTTCGCCCAGCCCCGTCCAAAAAGATGTACTGTGGGTTGGTACAGACGACGGTCAACTACAACTCAGCACCGATGGTGGCAAAACATGGACAAACACCGTCAAAAATATCAAAGGTGTGCCAGCCAATACGTGGATTCCGCAGGTAACAGCCTCAAAATATACGGCTGGTGAGGCTTTTGTGGTTTTTGACAATCACCGTGCAAACGACTGGAAACCTTATGTGTACAGAACCAAAGATTTTGGCAAAACATGGGAAGCCGTTGTAAGCGACCCAAAAATGGGTTTTTGTTATGCCATTTGCCAAGACCCCGAAGTACCCAATCTGATGTTTGTCGGTACTGAATTTGGGCTTTATGTGAGTATTGATGCTGGCAAAAATTGGTCAAAATGGAAAGCGGGCTTTCCGACTGTGCCAACGATGGACTTGACGATTCAGGCACGTGAGGCAGACTTAGCGATTGCGACTTTTGGCCGTGCGCTGTATATTTTAGACGATATTCGGCCACTCAGAGCCATTGCCAAAGAAGGAATTAGTGTTTTGGACAAACCAATCAAGGTATTTGCCGCACCAACGGCCTACCAAGCCATTTACCGACAGCCAATGGGTAAGCACGATTTTCAGACCGACAATTTATTTCAAGGCGAAAACCGTGCAAAAGGTGCGATGATTAGTTTTGGGTTTAATTCTACCAAGAAAGATAGTAAAACAGACAGTGTAAAAGTCGAAGTTTTGGACGCTAACCGCAAAGTAATTCGTAGTTTTAAGACAGGTGCAAAGACAGGCGTAAATCGTATTTATTGGAATTTAGACCAAAAAAATGTACGTTTTCCAAGTAGCCCAAAACCCAAAGCAGATGCACCAGAAAGAGGCGGTATGGACATATTGCCGGGCAATTATACCCTAAAAATTAGCTACGGCGAAGCCAAAGATTCTACAATAGTAACCGTCAAAGCTGACCCACGCTCGCCCATCACCGATGCCGAGCGCAAAGCCCGCTACGACCTGATGATGAACGCCACCAAACGTGTCGATGTCGTTACGGCGGCAGCCGACCAAATCCGTGAGGCGCAGTCAAAAATCGGAATGGTCAATGCCCAGTTTGGTACACGTGAAGACGACAAAGCAAAAGCCGCCAAAAAACTCGGTAAAGACGCCCAAGACAAACTCAAAACATTGATAAACACCCTCATACCAGACCCAGATATACAGGGAATTGTGCGTAGCCCGAAAGTAATAAGTGGTATTTTGGGTGAATCTTTTGGTTATTTGCAGACCACCGAAGGAATGCCAAGCAGCACCGAAGCCAACCTTTTGAAAAACATGGACCGAGCCATTACTGCGGCGCTTGTACCTATCAATAGTTTTTTTGAAAAAGAATGGCCAGCCTACCAGAAAGCAGTAGCCAATGCCGAACCTAAGATTTTTGAAGAATACAAACCTTTGAAAATGGATTAGGAACAGAGGAATAATAAACTGCAAAACCGAAAAATGTAAAAGTATTGAAACACGAGCTGTTATAAGCCAAAAATCACTACTTTATTCCTTAAAAAAACCAAGCGACGGAAAACAAAGATAATTGTTTCTCTGTCGCTTAATTTTTTGCTTTCAACTTCGTCAAATCAACCTTTCTGAACTCTACTTCTGCGCCTTCGGCTTGTAGTGCTATCTGCCCTTTTTGAGCGGTTGCACCAAAACCTTTATTTACTACATCGCCATTGAGCCATACTTTTATAGTTGCCTTCTTGCATATTATCACCATCGTGTTCCATTCGCCCAATGGTTTTTCGGAGTTGTCGGTTAGGTTTTTGATACACCGTTCTTTGCCCTCGGTTATGCCCCAGTTTGCTTTGAGACCACGGCGTTTTTTCATATTTGGGGCTTTGATGTTTTCGACAATACACCAAAAATCACCCGCATTATCGTGCATCAATTGCACTTCGATAGACTTCGGAAACATCTGGTACAAAGCCCGTGGCGTAGAAGCATGAACCAGCACGCCGCAGTTGCCAGGTTTGGCCGCAAAGCGGTATTCGATGTCAAGACGGTAGTTTTCATACTGCTCTTTGGTTAGCAAATGTCCCTCGGGCGTGCCGAGACTCACTAATTTACCGTCACGAATCAAAAACGGATTTCTGAGTGTGCTGTCTTTGTCTATATCTGGCACATCGCTATACCAGTTGCTCAGGTCTTTGCCGTTGAGTAGCTGAATGGTTTGTGAGCGTACATTTGAAATAGCACATAAAGCCAGTAAGATGGCGAGAATAGTGTTTTTTGTCATTTTTTATGCTTGGTTATGGAAGTACCCAAATTTAACAACTTTTTAAAAGTTGTCAAATCTAACTCAAAACAACGACCCCTGCACAATTTTAGGCTGAATTTTGGGTATTTTCAAATCAAAACCACAATGCTCGTTCAATGCCTCAATCCAATATTTACTCAGTTCGGGTGCGTTGTTGTTTTCGTGGCAATGGGCAAAAATATAGGCTGTTTCTAAGCCTTCGTCAAACCACTTTTTAATTTGCTGTACCCAATCATCAACTCGCTGATAGTCGGACTTATGCAGCTCTGTCAGGCTTGCAATAAACCGTAGCGTGAGCATTGGCGTGGTGAGTGTTTGGTGCAATACGTCTCGCCGACCAGCTACGTCTGTGATGACCGTTCCGACGTTTAGAGTGCTTAAAATCTCAACTGTTTTTTGCCAAGTGGCTTTGTTATTAAACCAATCTTCATGCCTAAACTCAACCGAAACAGGAAATTTAGAAGGTAGTTGTTTCAAAAATCGTTCTAAAATAAACAATTTATTAGGTCCAAAATAAGGGCCTAATTGCAGAAATGTAACTCCCAAATATTCATTTAACTGGCTGATATTGTTAGTAAATTCTTCGACAAGAGCCTCAGATCTAACAAGTTGTCGGTCGTGGCTAATGACTTGTGGCCATTTGGGACAGAACTTGAAATCTGTACCTGCCACAGCTTCTCGCCAGCGGTCGATGGTGCTAAGGCTCGGTATTTGGTAATGGGTAACGTTTAGCTCAATGGTGTTGAACTGCCGAGCGTAATGATACAAAAAATCTTTTTCTTTGGTATTGTGTGGGTAAATTTTACCAACCCATTCCTTATTTGCCCAAATAGGCGGCCCAACAAAGCAACGTTTCGGGGCGTTATTCTGTGTCAATATATTTTGAGTAAACGGGTTTTCGGGTGGAAAGTCAAAATTAACACCCAAAATATCGTTGAGTTTACCAAAGTCCATAATTTAATTCTGTTTATAGTTTAATAGTGAGTTTTTTTACAACAAAACAAAATGCTTGTACTTTCGAGATTAAAAAAATGCAAAATGTTAATAACTAAATGTCTAACTTTCGGCCTGTTTTAAACAACTGTACACAAATCTGTCATGTATCTACACAAAGTTAGTCATTACCTACCTGAGCAAGTCGTTGATAACGCTTATTTTTCTGAATTAAACGGTCTGTCTGACGAATGGATTGTTTCGAGAACGGGAATCCAAGAACGCCGCAAAGCCAGCCCAACCGAAAACTCACATACAATGGGTATTGAGGCCGTCAGAAACCTATTTGGTAGCGACAATCTACTGTCTGACTGTATAGATTTGATTGTTGGGGCTACTTACACCGCCTACGACACCATCGTAACACTCGGCCATGCCATTCAGCACGAGTTAAATATTCCAGATATTCCAGTCGTAACTATTTCGTCGGCTTGCTCGTCGTTGCTCAATGCCATCGAGATTGTTGAGGGGTATTTTGCAATGAACAAAGCCACAAAGGCATTGGTCGTAGTGTCCGAACACAACACGGCTTATTATAACGAAACCGACACCGTTTCGGGGCATTTGTGGGGCGATGGAGCGGCAGCATTGCTAATAACAAAAGAAAAAACAGATGAAACTGACTTTTTGATTAGAGCAGTCAAAACAGGCGGGGCGGCCACAAGCGGCAAAGCAACTGAGGCCGTAGTACTACGCCCCAACGACCGAGGCGTGGTGATGCCTCACGGGCGAGATGTGTTTCAGAATGCGTGTATTTATATGCCCAAAGTAAGCCAGCAAGTGTTGGACGAGTGCAAGCTAACAATCGAAGATATCGACTATTTGATTCCGCATCAAGCCAATCACCGCATTAGCCTCAACGTCATCAATACGCTCAACTTACCACTATCAAAGCTGATTTCAAATATTCAGTATTTGGGCAACACAGGCTGTGCAGGGTGCGCCATTGGCCTGTCTGAAAACTGGGAACGATTTACCGAAAAATGCAAAATCGTTGTTACCGTTTTTGGTGGCGGCTACTCGTTTGGGGCAATGGTGTTGGAGAGGTAACGTAAAGGGCTTATGAAAGGTGGGGGGGTGAATCGGATCGCCGAAGCGACTCGTCCGCTCAAACGTACGCCGCAGCGGTGCAGCTCAATTTCTTCCGTCAGCCCGCATGGGCAGTCCAGTCCCAGCCACTTGCCACAAACCCACCGGGGCTGCCCGTGCGGTTGTGTGCAGCCTTTTTTGTCGGACTACACAAATTGCACTTTTTGGTTTTGTAGTTCTACGTTAAAATTGATTTTTGCTCCCAACGCTGTAAAAACCTTTAAAATTGTCTCAAAACGAGCGTTTGTTACACTATTCTCAATTTTTGAAATTTGAGCTTTTTGTACTCCAACCAACAGGGTTTGTTCATAAAAAAATAAGGATTCAATAAAATGTTAATTTTGTATTGTAAAAAACTAAACAACATTTTATGAATCCTAAAAAAACAAACTTA
>JAYVJH010000612.1:0-11572 GCA_043769455.1 Runella sp.
GTGTGTATGAGTTTGCTTAAATTTTTAAACAAAACCCTAAAATGAAAAAATACTTGTTAATTGTGGCAATAATGTCCACTTGTTTCTCACCTGTCCAATCTCAAAACATCGCTTTGAAAACAGAAAAAGACGTATTTAAAAACATCGAAGTAACGGGAGTGGCCGAGATGGAAGTCGTACCAGACGAGTTGTATTTTTCGATTTCGCTCAAAGAATATTTCAAAGACGAAAAAAGCCAAAAAGACAAAGTGGCTATTGATATATTGGAAAAACAGTTGATTGAAGCCGTCAAGTTGGCGGGGTTGTCTCGTGAAAACCTTACTATCAGTGGCGTAACAGGCTACAGAGAATGGAATGGGCGCAAGAAACCACAGATTTTTTTGGCAGCCAAACAGTATCAACTCAAACTCAGTAATCTCAATAATGTCAATGACCTAATGGCCAAAGTCGATGACCGTGGCGTAGAATATGTGAGTATGAACAGGGTGGAACATTCTAAAAAAGAAGAGTTCAGAAAGCAAGTCAAAATCAACGCCCTTAAAGCGGCCAAAGACAAAGCCAGCTATTTGTTGGAGTCTATCAATGAAAAAATCGGCGAAGTAATAGAAATCAGAGAAGGCGAAGACAATTATTATTATCCACAAATAGCCCAACAACGCAACTTCAAAGTAATGGCCATGGCCGCCGACGAAGCAGCCCCACAAGAGCCAAGTTTGGAGTATCAAAAAATCAAGATTAGTTACCGCATGGTGGCTGTTTTTAGAATCAAGTAATCGTGGTCAATCAATTTGTAAATCGTCATTTGTCAAGATGCTCACTATTTTCAAAAAAGAAATCAATTCGTTTTTTAGTTCGCTGACGGCCTATGTTGTCATGGCTGTTTTTTTGACTACCGTCGGCTTGTTGCTTTGGGTGTTTCCGAGCAGTAGTGTACTCAATTATGGCTATGCCGACTTGGGTACATTTTTTAATCTGACTCCTTACATTCTAATTTTCTTGGTTCCGGCCATTACGATGCGGTCTTTTGCCGAAGAATTTAAAAACGGAACGATTGAACTACTATTGACCAAACCGCTCAGTGATTTGCGATTGGTTCTGGGTAAATTTCTGGCCAATGCCGCAGTAGTTGTGCTGATGCTCGTGCCTACGCTGGTTTATTATTATAGTGTTTACGAACTCGGTAATCCTGTCGGTAACATCGATTCTGGGGCTGTTTTTGGGTCTTATATTGGTCTAATATTGTTGGCTGGTGTTTTTGTAGCTGTCGGAATCTGGACTTCTTCCTTGACCGACAATCAGATTGTGGCCTTTGTGTTGGGAGTGTTTGTGTGTTTTTTGTTGTATGTTGGCATTGGTGCAGTAGGTAGTCTGGACGTTTGGGGTAGTGCCGCTTATTTATTGTCGTGGCTCGCCCTCGACCAACAATACGCCGACTTAGGCCGTGGCCTGATAGACTCTCGCAATGTGGTTTATTTGTTGAGTATTGCCGTTTTTTTTGTCTGGCTCACCACCCAACGAATCGCTGCCAAAAGGTTATAGGGCTACTTTTTTAGGGCTTTGTAAAGTATGTTTTTGATTATAGTCTTAATTAAATTTTGTTTCAATAATCCCAAGGCGAGTAGCAACAAAAACAATATTAACATTATCAAAAAACCAAGATAACGACTTTCGAGCCAGTGATTTAAGAGCGAGGCAATCAAAGTCAGCACAAATAACGCTACCCCAAAGCCAAGGCAAATTATTACTACCAAATATACTACTTGCACAGCTACATTTTCTAATTTTTCTTGACTTTCGGCCTTAAAAAGTTCAGTCCGTACCTCAATATATTTGTAGAGCGTATCTCTTATTTCTTCTAATTGTTTAAACATCGTTGGGTTGTGTTTTTGTAAAATGGGTCAATTTGTATCAAAAGAACAGATTGTGGTTGGTACTCGACAATAAAATTCGGTACTTTGTATTCTCAAAATTTTATCAAAAGTAATGAAAATAGCGATTGTTGGTTGTGGAAATATGGGAATGGCTTTTGCCAAGTCGTTTGTTCAGTATGATTTAGTAAAAAAAGAAAACTTACTACTCATCGAAAAAAGCGCAGAGCGAGCGGCTATTTTGAGAGAAGAAAAAGCTGGTTCTGTCATCGAAACCATCAGTAGTAATGTTGGCGACTGTGATGTTGTGATACTATCGGTCAAGCCGCAAGACTTTGGTAGTGTCCAAGATGCGCTCAAAGCGGTCGTTAAGCCCGCACAAGTGGTGCTTTCGATTATGGCCGGTATTCCCATTGCTCGTATTCAGACTGCGCTCAACCATCAGCTTGTTATTAGGGCCATGCCCAACACTCCCGCTATGATGGGTATGGGTATTACGGGCTTTACATCGGCCAAAGAAATTAGTTTTAGCCAGTTGCTCAAAGTCGAAAACTTGATTAGTACCACGGGGCGGTCGGTGTTTTTGGAAGACGAAACCATGCTCGATGCCGTAACGGCACTAAGTGGCAGCGGCCCGGCTTATTTTTATTATATCGTCAAAGCCATGGTTGAGGCAGGCAAACAAATGGGCTTTGAAGATTCGATGGCCACGCTATTAGTCAAACAAACGATGTTAGGGGCTTTTCATCTTATCAATACTGCCGACAAAAGCCTCGACGACCTCATCAAGGCTGTGGCTTCAAAAGGCGGTACTACCGAAGCTGCATTGAGAGAGTTTGAAACAGGCGATTTATCAAAAACTATCACAACGGGTATATTGGCAGCCGAACAACGTGCCAAAGAATTGTCAAATAGCTAAAAAGAAGTCCTCGCTACGATGTGTAACGAGGACTGTGTTTTTAAATAGGGTAGGGAGCAATAAATATTGTGGGTGACTAATTGTATGTATTTTTTAAAATTGGGTTTCGAACTTAAAATCAGGACTTTAATTTGACAATAAAGTAACATATTCTAAAAATAAATTTTTGTTATTTTTTCTGATAAGTCTTTAAAACAATAATAATATCTTACCATTCGTGAATATATTGCAATTTTTGCCATCTTTGTTGCGTTTTCAAATAAACCTCAAAAATGACCATTTTTATAACAATACTCCAACGCATTTTTATGGCTCTTTTTTGGTTTAGACCTCGATGGGTCTAAACATCCGCTTGTGCTTTGCAAAGGCTCGCCCAATCTTGACAAAATCTATTTACTAACAAACCAATACGGATATTCTGTCTCCGTTAAAGGAAAAAATCCTAACAAACGACATTGACTAATCTCGACATTATACAAGACCAATACATTGTTCAGGTTGCCACCAGCGAACACCTCCACTTGACGGCTCAAATCTGTAAACAAATGGAGGAAAGTGCCAAAGAACGAGGCACTGGCATAGCCAAACGTTCGCCTGAATATTTAATTGAGAAAATAAACGAAGGCAAAGCTGTGGTGGCCACTACGCTTTTGGGCGACTGGGTAGGCTTTTGTTATGTCGAAACATGGGAGCATGGTAAGTTTGTGGCCAACTCTGGCCTAATTGTTCACCCCGATTATCGCAAAAGTGGTATTGCCAAGGCCATCAAAGCTAAAGCCTTTGAGCTGTCTCGAACCAAATATCCCGATGCCAAAATCATAGGAATCACAACGAGTCTTGCCGTAATGAAAATCAACTCTGACTTGGGCTACGAACCCGTTACGTTTAGCGAACTCCCCGCCGACGATGCCTTCTGGAAAGGCTGCTCAAGTTGTGTCAATTATGATGTCTTGACCCGTACAAATCGCAAAAACTGCCTCTGTACGGGTATGATGTATAATGCCGAAGAAATAAAAAAGAAAGAGACTAAAACAGCGTGGGATTTTGTAAAAAAATCGAAAATATACGAGCGTTTGGTTAGGCTGAAGCAACATCTCTTTTTACCCAAAGAAATAAAAGAAGCCAAAATAAAAGTCCTCAAACGAAATCAAACACAAGACTTAGTACCAGCTTAGGATAGGCAGGCAACACAGAGGTCGTCGAAAAAAGCACAGTCCGTGCTTTTTTTGCTAAATTTATATCTTCTTAACACCACGATTCAATCTATACTATTTTAATGATGTCCACCAAAAAAGTTGTTTTAGCGTTTAGCGGAGGCTTAGATACTTCGTTCTGTGTCAAATATTTAGTCGAAGACAAAGGCTATGAAGTCTATTCTGTATTGGTCGATACAGGCGGTTTTTCAGAATCAGAGCTTGCCGCCGTCGAAGCCCGTGCTTACTCGCTGGGGGTCAAAAATCATACCACAATCTCACAAATTGATGATTATTATACCAAATGTATCAAGTATTTAGTTTTTGGTAATATTCTCAAAAACAACACTTATCCGCTATCGGTCAGTGCCGAGCGTATTTTTCAAGCAGTGGCCGTAGCGAATTATGCCAAAAGTATTGATGCTCAGGCTATTGCACATGGTAGCACAGGCGCAGGCAACGACCAAGTACGGTTTGACATGGCGTTCAGAATCATCATGCCCGAAGCCGAAATCATTACACCTATCAGAGACCTTCGACTATCTCGTGAGGCCGAAATAGAGTACTTAAAGTCAAAGGGAGTAGTTCAAGAATGGCATAAATCGGCATATTCTATCAATAAAGGACTGTGGGGAACGTCGGTAGGAGGCAAAGAAACGCTGACTTCCGACCAGTTTTTGCCAGAGTCGGCTTTTCCGACCCAAGTAACTAAAACCGAGGCCGAGCAAATTACCCTACATTTTGAAAAAGGCGAATTAAAAGGTATTGACAATGAGCATTTTGATAATCCGACCGATACCATCAAAGCCCTAAGCGATATAGCCGCCCCCTTTGGTATTGGCCGGGATATTCATGTTGGCGACACTATCATTGGCATCAAAGGACGAGTTGGTTTTGAGGCTGCCGCTCCTGTTATTATCATCAAAGCACATCACACTCTCGAAAAACACGTACTGACCGAGCAACAACTCTACTGGAAAGAACAACTCGCCAACTGGTATGGAAGCCTGCTACACAAGGGGCAGTTTTTGGAGCCAGTGATGCGAAATATCGAAACCTTTTTGACCGACACCCAAAGCCATGTTACGGGTAGTGTATATGTCCATTTGGCACCTTATCGTTTTCATGTGGTGGGTATTGAGTCTAAGTACGACCTGATGTCGCCTGTGTTTGGCACTTATGGCGAAATGAACAACGCTTGGACGGGCGATGACGTGCGTGGTTTTACTAAGATTGTGTCCAATCAAGTAATGATTCACCAAAAAATTGAGGCGTTGGCAGCAAAATAATCACCAAATTTCCAGTTTTTCGGATTTATTGCTAAATTGCCAATTCAAAAAATGACGTACTCAATAGATGGAGAATAACTTTGGCATCAATCTCAAAAATTTGCGAAAATCAAATGGTTTTACGTTAGAAACTCTCGGCGAAAAACTAAAAATCAGCAAAAGCACGCTTTCAGACTATGAAAACGGCAAAAGCTCACCATCCTTTGATGTTTGCGAGACAATAGCCGATTTTTTTAGAATCAATATTGAAGCATTAAGAGCCTCGAATGTATCAAGAGTAATGGCTAACACCACATTTGTAGCCAATCGTAATACAGGTGGTTTTAAGGACGATAACGAAAAAGCAAAAATTGTTGCTCAAAACAATCAATTAGAATTTCAAAACAAAATAGCCAACCAACAAGTCGAAGGGCTGCAAGTGCAGTTGAAGTTGGTCAATCAGATTGTAGAAAGCAAAAACAGTGAAATTCGTTCGCTACAAATGCAAATCAGGTTATTAGATGAAAAATTAGGGGATTTTAAGACAACCCTTCCGAGTCATTAAAAGGTCTAAATCTCAGATTTTCTTGCGACACAGCCCGTAGTTGGTCTATTTCCTCTTCGGTTTGGGCAATAGATTGTTCTTGACTTGTTAGTTTTTTGACTAAGTTCAGCAACAGTGCTTGAGTTTTGAGCATCACGTCCAAATTTACCTGATTCTGAACAATCTGCCGCTGATTGCGAATGATACTTATCTGATTGTTTACTATAATTTCTTGATTACCTATAATCGTCGTTTGATTTTTGACCACAACCTCGTGGTTATCAGCATTATGTTTTTGGTTTTGGGTTAAAATGTCATAATTTTCTACAATTTTCGATTGCATTTTTTTTAGAAACTCATGCTCCGACAATAAATCTTGTAGTAGGTTTTCTATGTTTTTCATTTTTATTTTGACTTAATTTGTCGTAAATTTAGTGAAATAATTGTATGCCCCTCAAAAAAACTCAACGAAACATACCAGTACTTTACTTCGCTTTCTTAGTGCTGGTACTAAGCTCATGGGGCTATTATGTGTTGGGGCTTCCCAATTTAGATTTTTTGGCTCGCCGCTGGGCGGCCATGCTCACCATGCTCTTTGGGTCGTTTATTGCTGGTGCCAGCCCCGAGGGTAGTGCAGCGGTAGCTTATCCTATTTTTACATTGTTGTTAGAAATCCCGCCGGCCGTGGCTCGCAACTTTGCCTTTGCCATTCAGAGCATCGGCATGACCTCGGCTGCCTTGCTTATTTTGGGACTTCGCCTCAAAGTTGAGTGGAACTACATATGGTTTGTAACACTTGGGGGGCTTTTTGGGTTGGTTTTTGGTACTTACTATGTCGTTCCGCTCATTTCGCCTGTTATTGCTAAGTTGTTTTTTGTGTCGCTGTGGTTGAGTTTTGGTATAGCTCTCTGGCGAGAAAACCGCCACCCCAATCGCCAAGTATTCGACTCAATCCAAAACTTTACTCAAAAAGATAAAATCCGTTTGGCAGCTTTTGGACTTGTTGGGGGTATTATTTCGTCCATTTTTGGAACAGGCATTAATATTTTTACTTTTTGTTTGATGACGATATATTACCGAGTCAATGAAAAAGTCGCCACACCGTCGTCGGTTATCATTATGACTATTGAGACTCTGTTTGGATTTTTTTTACATACCCAAATCATCAACGATTTTCAGCCCGAAGCCTTTGAACTGTGGCTGGCCTGTGTGCCTGTTGTTGTGTTTTTTGCGCCATTGGGGGCGTTTGTTATCAGTAAATTGCCTCGTGAGGGTATCGCCAAAATTCTTTATGTCATTCTTTTTGTACAATTTGTGGGTGCCATTTGGGTCATCAAACCAAACGCACCTCAACTATTGCTCTGTGTCGGTACGTTGGCCGTTGGCTTAGGGCTTTTTGGTTATTTGGCCAAAATAAAAAGGGCAGAAAGCCACTAAAATCACTTTGGTATAGTTGGAAAAAACGCAGAGGTACGCCCTATATAGTCTTTGTATTGTGGTTTTGTCTGGATCAATGTTTTTTCTAACAGTGCCACGCCCGATACTTTCATTAGCAAAAACGTCATTAAGATAGGACTAAAAACCGTCCACCACGCTCCAGCCGAAGCGGCAAAACAAAAAATACCCCACCACAAAACAGCATCACCAAAGTAGTTTGGGTGGCGGGTATATCGCCACAGGCCACTATCCAAAACCTTGCCTTTGTTGTCGGTGTTTTTCTTGAATTGTGCCAACTGATAGTCTCCCACAGCCTCAAAAGCCAGCCCGATTGTCCATAGAATTATTCCCAAATAATCAACAACAGTCCAAACGTTAGAAGTCTGGGCTACCAAAAGCGTTGCGCCAATAATCCAAAGCAATAGCCCTTGCAACAAAAATACCCTTAGATACGATACCCACCAAAAACTTGTGCCATACTCTTTGCGCCACTCTTGGTAGCGGTAATCTTCGCCTTTGCCAAGGTTTCTGTTTGCCAAATAAAGTGCCAGTCTGATACCCCAAATAGAAACCAAAACGCAGATTATTAGGCTTCTATCTGAATTTGCAGATAAAATATATTTGTATGTCCAAGCCAAAATAACGAAACCTAAGCCCCAAAAAATATCAATTATACTGGCATCTTTTAGTACAATACTCACCAACCACAACACCGTGAGAGCGGCCATGATGACCATAAAGCCCAAACCAAAAGGTAGCGTATTGACAAATAGACAAACTGCGATACCGATAATGGCCGCAAAGAATACGAGGCGAATAGGATTCATTTGGAGGTTAGGTTTTGGATAATTTGTAATTGGTACGACAGAAAAAGTCAGACGACAAAAAAATTGCCCAACATTCAACTTCTAAAATTCAAATTTCAACAAAAAAAAGGTTAAAAAAAATACTATTTGCTTAGTTATGTTTAATTTTGGGGTAATTTAAAAAAAAGCCAATTCATAACCAATGAGACAAATACTTTTCCGTGATGCCCTCCGTGATGCCATGCTCGAAGAAATGCGCCGAGACCCAAACGTTTTTTTGATGGGCGAAGAAGTCGCCGAATACAACGGTGCTTACAAAGTCAGTCAGGGCTTGCTCGATGAGTTTGGCCCTGAACGAGTGATAGATACACCCATTGCCGAACTGGGTTTTGCAGGAATCGGCGTAGGAGCGGCCGCCAATGGCTTGCGGCCTATTATTGAGTTTATGACCTTTAATTTTTCGCTCGTTGCCATTGACCAAGTTATCAACTCGGCGGCCAAAATTCTGTCTATGTCGGCAGGCCAATATGGCTGCCCGATTGTGTTTCGTGGGCCTACGGGCAGTGCAGGGCAGTTGGGTGCGCAACATTCACAAAATTTTGAAAACTGGTACGCCAACACTCCAGGGCTAAAAGTAGTCGTGCCAGCCAATCCGTATGATGCCAAAGGGCTTCTAAAAGCCGCAATCAGAGACAATGACCCCGTGATATTTATGGAATCGGAGGTGATGTATGGCGACAAAGGCGAAGTGCCAGAAGGTGAATATGTGATTCCAATCGGAAAAGCCGAAGTCAAAAAAGTAGGCTCAGATGTTACGATTGTATCGTTCGGTAAAATGATTTCGAGAGTGGCTTTGCCAGCTATTGAAGAATTGGCCAAAATGGGCATCAATGCCGAACTGATTGACCTACGAACAGTTCGCCCGATTGACTACGACACTGTTATTCAGTCAGTTAAAAAAACCAATCGCTGTGTAATCGTCGAAGAAGCATGGCCATTGTCGTCTATTGCTACCGACTTGGCCTATATGATTCAGCGCAAAGGTTTTGACTATTTAGATGCTCCCGTTGTGCGAGTAAATAGCATGGACGTATCGCTGCCTTATGCACCTACGCTCATTGAAGCCATCTTGCCCAACGTCAAACGTACCATTGAAGCCGTCAAAACGGTGATGTATCGGAATTAGTTATAGTGTCGTGAGATATGGGTCACGAGTTGCAAGTTTACTTTTTACTCACGACCCATATCTCACGACTAACATCTTTATGACAACGCCTCCCACAAAATCTCAATTGGGTGCAACGCCTTGCGGCCAGTTCCATCGTGTATTTGATGGCGGCAACTTGTGCCTGGCGCAGCAATGACAACTTCGGCAGGTTGCTTGCGAACGGTTGGAAACAGTACCAATTCACCGATTTTCATTGACAAATCGTAATGCTCCACTTCATAGCCAAAACTCCCAGCCATACCACAGCAGCCACTCGGAATAAGCTGCACTTCGGCACCTGTGAGCGATAACATCTTTTTGGTTGGTACCATGCTGGCAATTGCTTTTTGCTGGCAATGTCCGTGAAGTTTGACTAATTTTGAGTTTTGAATGAATGAATTTCGAGTAATATTTTTTTTGTTCATTTCTCGTTCAATAAATTCATCAAATTGCAATACATTTTTAGCCAGCCGTTTGGCATCTTCTACCAGTTCGTCGCTCACCAAGTCAGGATATTCATCTCTAAATGTCAAAATGGCCGATGGTTCAATGCCTACCAATGGTGTATTTTCAGAAATTAAATCTTTGAGCAATCGCACATTTTTTTCAGCAATTTTTTTAGCATCTTTCAATAAGCCTTTTGACAACTGCGGTCGTCCAGAAACAGTATGCTCTGGAATAATGACTTCATAACCTAACTTTTCTAAAACCTCAATTGCTTTCTGACCAATATGCCCATCGTTATATTTAGTAAATTCGTCAATAAAAGCATAGACAATCCCCTTGCCCCCAGAGGAGGTTTTTATTGATTGGTTTTTCCCTCTGGGGGCAAGGGGGCTTGTATTTATCAACGGCATTGTTCGGTCTGGGTGAAAACCCACAACTTGATTGGCTATTCGGCGAAGTAGGGGAGTCTTGAAAACAAAATTATAAGCCCAAGGTACATAACTTGCTATTTTTGAGAGCGTTGCAAAGTTGCCAACAAGCCAGCTTCTGACAGGCACACCGTGCTGGTCGTGGTAATGTTGCAAAAATTCCATCTTCATCTTAGCCACGTCCACATTCGACGGACACTCACCCTTGCAACCTTTACAAGCCAAACACAAATCATATACATCTTTAACCGAAGTTCCCCATTTGCTCCCCAACGAGCCAAGAACTCCCCCTTCAGGGGGTTGGGGGGCTAAAAACTCTCTCAAAATATTAGCTCTTGCACGTGTTGTGTCTTTTTCGTTGCGAGTAGCCATAAAACTCGGACACATCGTGCCGCCACTCAGTTCTGTTTTGCGACAATCGCCCGAGCCATTACACTGCTCGGCCATTTGTAGCAGTGTTTGGTCGCCATATCTAAAATAAGTTTTAAAATCTTGAACAGGCTGGTCGGCCTCATAACGTAAAAACGTATCCATTGGCGGAGTATCTACAATTTTGCCAGGATTAAATATATTATCGGAATCCCACGTTCTTTTTATTTCTTTAAACAACTCATAATTATGCTGCCCGACCATTTGCGGAATAAACTCACCACGCAGCCGCCCATCGCCATGCTCACCCGAGAGCGAGCCATTGTACTTTTTGACGAGTGTAGCGATTTCTTCGGCAATCATTCTGAACTGCTGGTGGCCTTCTTTGGTTTTGAGGTTAATAATAGGTCGCAAGTGAATTTCGCCCGAGCCAGCGTGTGCATAATGTACGGCAGACATTCCGTTTTTATGTAAAATAGCATTAAAGTCTCTGATGTAATCGGGCAAATCGACCACATCGACCGTTGTATCTTCAATCACGGCCACCGCTTTGGCATCGCCTGGCAAGTTGGCCAATAGCCCCAAGCCAGCTTTTCGGAGAGTCCATATTTTTTTGGTATCATCGCCAAACAATAATGGATAATGAAAACCCATACCAGCCGCACGCATTTCGGCCTCCATCGCTATCGCCGCCAGCTCTACTTCTTCCTGTGTAGCTGCCGACAGGTCAATGACCAAAATAGCTGGGAAATTGCCATCAGGTTGTTTTTGAACAAAAAAACTATTCTTTAATTGTTCAGGATTTTCGGCAGCACACTCCAATATATAACTGTCAATCAACTCTACAGCTTGCGGTTTATATTTAAGGGCAATGACCGTGGCACGCAGGGCTTCGTCGATAGTAGTAAAGTGAGCGCAAACCAAGCCTTGCGTTTTGGGAGGCAGTGGTACAAGGTTCAATTTTATTTCTGTCAAAAAACACAATGTACCTTCCGAGCCAGCAATCAATTTGCAGAGGTTCAGTCCAGTTTCCTTGCTCCCAGAGGGAGGACAAAATTCGTCTAATAAGATATCAAGTGCATAGCC
>JAYVJH010000613.1:0-2808 GCA_043769455.1 Runella sp.
AAGGGGGCTTCGTTCAAAACTTCATTTTTTTCATTCATTTCATTTTTTCATTGGTTTTTAGTTCCCCAATTCCAACTGATTTTTGACTAACGAATAATAATAGCCTCGTTGAGCTACGAGTTCGTTGTGTTGGCCACGTTCTACTATTTCGCCATTGTTCAAAACAATAATCTGGTCGGCATTTTTGACAGTACTTAGGCGGTGGGCTACTACTACGACTGTTTTAGGACTAAGATTAAGGAAGTCTTCGCTGTGAGCGAAGACTTCCTTTTTGTTTAAACTACCCCTAAAAAAATCATCTAAGTTTTGCATAATAACCGCCTCATTGTTGGCATCTAAGGCTGAAGTAGCCTCATCAAAAAATACAAATTCGGGGCTTTTGTAAACTGCTCTGGCTATCAGAATACGTTGTTTTTGGCCACCGCTTATGCCCATGCCACTTGCGCCTATGCGGGTATTGTAGCCGTTGGGTAGTTTTTCGATAAACTCGCCAATGTTTGCCGTTCGGACCGCCTCACGCAGGCGACTGCGGTCAATAATGCCATTGGTGTCCGACTCGCTGATGTTGCGGGCTATAGAATCGGCAAAAATAAAACCCTCTTGCATGACCACGCCGCACTGCCCACGCCAAAAATTATAGCCAATGTTGTTGAGTGGAGTGTTGCCTACCAAAATTTGGCCTTGCGTAGGCTCATAAAACTTCAAAAGTAGTTTGAGTAGCGTAGTTTTGCCACTACCGCTTGCCCCCACAATGGCCGTAGTTTTGCCCTCGGGAATACTCATATTGATATTTTTCAAAACCATCTCAGCACTACTACTCCCATACCTAAAACTAACATTGTTCAACTGAATGGTTTTATTATCAGGTAACTCTGAAATAAGCATTGTATTAGCTCCCCCATCGGGGGCTGGGGGGCTTTGTTCTTCATTCTCTTTATTATGAATCTCCGCCAGCCGCTCTATACTCAGCTTGGCATCTTGGTAGGAGCGTATAAAAATAATAAAATTATTGAGCGGTACGTTCATTTGGCCCACAATATACTGCACCGACAGCATAGCCCCCAGCGTAATCTGCCCGTCTATGACCGCCTTGGCAGCCACAAAACTAATAAAGATATTCTTGACTTCGTTGATGAAACGCCCGCCTTCATTTTGTGTAAGTGAAAGCGACAAGCTACTGATATTGAGTTTGAATAGTCGTGCTTGAATAGCCTCCCACTCCCATCTACGGCGTTTTTCTGAACCATTCAACTTAATTTCCTGCATACCATTTATCAACTGAATCGTACTGCTTTGGTTGCCAGAGGCCGTGTCAAAATAGCGATAGTCTATTTCGGCACGGCGTTTCAAGAACACCAATACCCAAGCCATATAAAGTACGGCACCCATCACGAAAATAACAAAAAGCAAGGGATTGAAGTAGAACAGTATTGCCCCAAAAATAACCAACGACACTAATGAAAAAAGCGTGTCTAATGTAGTAGCCGACAGGAAGTTTTGAACTCTACTGTGGTCTTGAATCCGTTGCATTATATCGCCTGTATTTTTGCTTTCAAAAAACGAAATGGGTAGGTTCATTAGTTTTATCAAAAAGTCAGACAACATTCTGAGGTTGATGCGGCTCGTTACGTGTAGCAATATCCAGCTACGAATAATACCAACGCCCGACTGCGAAACAAAAAGCATCAACTGTGCGGCCAATACCAAATAAACAAAGTTGAGATTTTTGGTATTGATGCCTGTATCAACAATTTGCTGGGTCAAGAACGGAAAAATCAACTGTAAACACATCGCTACCACCAAACCCAAAATAAGCTGAAACCCATAATGGCGAAAAGGTCGAAAATAGGGAGAAAGAAGCCCCCAAACCCCCGATGGGGGCTTCTTAATTCCCGAAACTTGAGGACTAAAAAACAGCGGTGTTGTTTCAAACAAAAGTAAGATACCTTCCGATTCGTCTGTAACGGTTTTTTCTGGAATCCAAGCCTTCATAAACTCTGCCTTGGTGTAGCTGATAAGGCCATGGCCAGGGTCGGCAATGGTTATTTTTTTGTCGTTGGCCTCATACACCACCACATAATGCCGTTGCCGCCAATGGGCTATGCAAGGAAGCGGAATCTGATTGGCAAGGTCGTTGTAGGTCGTACTTAGTGCCAGTGTGCTAAAACCTATTTTTTCGGCGGCCTCTGCCAAGCCACCCAACGAAGTGCCGTCTCGGGCAAGGCTTGAAATGTCTCGCAGATAAGCAATATCATGCGACTGCCCGTAATACTTGCTTACCATGCGTAGGCAAGTAGGGCCGCAGTCTCGGGTGTCTAATTGTTTATAAACTGGGTATTTTTTGGGCATAATGGCTGATATTTACTTCATTTCAACGGCTTTTTTTAGGTCTTCTACCGTACCAAAAGCTGTTTGGCCGTGCAAAGGCCATGAAGTGTATATTTTATCAACCGCTAATTTTTGGTTTTGTATGAGGTTATAGATAGCCTTACCACGCTCGCCAGCAGGGTAAATTTTACCATCAACCCTAAAAAACAGTAAATCGCCTGACCACAAAATTTTAGATTGCGGAAAATAAAAGGCCAAATGTTCGTTGGTGTGCGTGGTACTTTTTCCAATTTCATAAGCCACTACCTCCATTTGTTCGTCTTTGTAGGTTTTTTGACCGTCTAACTCCACAAAATCAAATTTCGCTTTGTTGTCGTTGCCCGTTTTGGTTTTTCCAAGTGTATGCGATGTCGATAGCAGCTTCTTAAAATAGACTTCGTTGCCTTGTGTTGATACAAACGTAATGGGCAAATTTGCGAA
>JAYVJH010000614.1:0-3117 GCA_043769455.1 Runella sp.
TTTGAATCTGATTTTGCCAACGGCATTTTACCATGGTGTAGAGCATCGGCACTCGACAATGATAGTACTGGGGCCAGACGATGAAGGCGACGGGCTATATGCCGATTTGCTCGGTGTGTCGTCGCATGAGTTGTTTCATGCTTGGAATATTGTTAGGATTCGCCCTAAAGAATTGTTGCCATACAATTTTACCAAAGAAAATTATTTTGAAACTTGCTTCGTAGCCGAAGGTGTTACGACTTACTACGGAGACTTGTTTTTGAAACGTGCCAATGTCTTTGACGAAAACAACTATTTGAGAGAATTAGAGGTAATCTTAAAACAACATTTTGAAAACGCTCGACACGCCAACCTATCGCTGGCTCAGTCGTCGTGGGACTTGTGGCTCGATGGGTATAGCAAAGCAATACCAGACCGTAAAGTATCAGTCTATCACAAAGGTGCGATTGTGGCGTTGATACTCGACCTGACGATTCGCCGAAAGCACAACCACCAACGTAGCTTAGATACTGTAATGCGGCAACTTTGGCACGACTTTGGTAAGCCTTTTGTAGGGTATGGTTTTGACGATTATAAAAACACAGTCGAGACAATAATGGGTGAGCCGATAGACTGGTATTGGGCTGATTGTGTTTTTGGAAATGTACCATTGGAAAATCATTTGAACGAAGTGTTAAACTGGGTAGGTTTGACGATAAAAATATCAGAAAGTGGTTTTGTGCAACTTTGTATTTTAGAAGAAAATAGTGTAGATATGTTGAAATGGTTAGGTAAATAACAAAAGTCTATTCTATTTGTGGGTAATATCTATAAAAATTTGACTTTTCGTTAGATTATTTCTAATTTAGCGAGTGTTTTGATGGTACAATCATTGTACTTAGCCATAGTAATTTACCCATCGTTGAGGTTGTTTTTAAATATATTATCGCCAAAAAATTATGAAAAAACTACGTCATCGCTACTGGATTCTGATAGTTGTATGCATTTTTATATTATCATGTGCAGAAAATCCTGAAAATTTCAATCGAGAATCAATAAACTATTCAAATTTTCGATCAGGTAGCGGTGATTTAATATGTAAAAATATTGAAATTGATTGGTGGTCTGTTGGATGTACTCAGAATGGAGACGATTGCACATGGACATTTCTTTACACAGAATATAAATCTGAGTGTTATTATTCGAGCAGCACAGCTGCCCCTAGTGGAGGGAGTGGAGGAGGTACAAATGATTCAAGAGTCAGCGGTGGTTCCTCACCTATTGTCTCATCTCAAAGTAACTCAAAATTAGATAAAATTACAATCTCAAATACTATGCCTTTGTCATCAAAGACAGAATTAAGAGAAGCATTGAATGATTTTATAGCAAATTGTTTGCAAAGCTCTGTGTATGAGCAAATAGTTATTGGTGGTATTAAATTTAATTTTAAAATTAACGCATCAAATCCTGGACCAGCATCATACAATCCAAATAATAGAGCGTTAACTTTCAAATCTGCAAGCACCGTTACAGAGGAGTTTTTGAGGGAAGAGCTTTTTCATGGATATCAAGACGGTTTCTATTTAGGAGGAATTGCTCAATACTCTAACGCAGGTAAGTCTAATATTGAATTTGAAGCTAAGCTATTCAAAGATTTGATAGGCTATGTATCGGGTTACCCAGGCCAAGTATTCGGTGTCCCTTATGGAAATCCTTTACATGATGAATATGTCTCTTGGATTAGTACAATAACGAATGGTTTTACAAAATTTCCATCTATCTTACCAATTGATAAATATTTCTATTTTCTTGATGCATTTAAACAAAGCTATACCGAATACAATACAACAACGATAAATTCGCTATATCCAGATGCGCTTATGAACGCAATAAAATCGTCTAAATGCCCTAAATAAACTTATTTTTAAATTATGAAAACTCGTAGCTGTTTTATTTTTCTTGTTGTAATAACAGTATTATTACGTTCAACAGTACTATTCGCACAAAATAATTTTACAAAATCTAAAGTAAAAGCCAAAGTAGCTATTTACAATGTAATGGATTATGGCCAACACATTGTGATAAAGAATGAAGGAAATATACTCTATAATAGGAAACCGAACTACAAAAGTAATGAATTGTCAATGTCTGGGCTTGATTTAGCTGTTGGTCAGCTCGAAATTTCTAAAATGATTAAAAATGCTTTCAAGTCAAAAAATATTTCTGTTTTAAATACAATTCCTAATTTAGCTCTGACCCTAATTGTTTTACCCACAGGGCAAATAAAAGAAATTTCATTTTATTTGCCCAAAAATATAAACCTAAATTCGGAAGACATTGAAGTAATTGAAAAAATAGTTAAGAAAATACAAATTAAAGTATTGAAGCCCGAATTGTATATAAATATTGATTTTATTCCTATATCTATGGTGTTACGAAGTAGAGATTTAAGATAGAAAAATATTATCAATTACCAACCAATCAATAATAATACTTATCCTTTTTATCATGAAAATAACACCAATCGAAATTAGACAACATACTTTTCAGAAATCACTTCGAGGCTATGACATAGACGAAGTAATGGCTTTCTTGAACTCATTATCTAACGAATGGGAGCGAGTGATGAATGAGCAAAAAATGCTCAAAATGCAGTTGGAATTGGCCGAAAAAGAACTCAATAAACTCCGTGACGTAGAGCTGACGATGTTTAGAATGTTGAAAACCGCCGAAGATACAAGCAGCCAAATGACTGACCAAGCCAAAAACGCTGCCGAGCATTACATAGGAGAAGCCCGCCAAAAAGCCGAAGAAATAATTGGTGAGGCACGCAAGAAAGCAAATATGGTAGTCGTTGATGCCGAAAACCAGTCGAGATATGTCCGTGAAGAAATATTGACAGAATTTAAAAACCATGAGCGAGACTTTAAGGCCATGGAAAAATACCGAGATAACTTGTTAGTGCAGCTAAAATCGCTTGCCAATAGTACCAATGATAGCGTAGAGCGTTTTGAAAAGAAATTTGCCCAAAATACGCTCAAAGAAAAAATTGGGGATTTGCGAGTACAAGTTACAGAAACTATCAAAAATAAAGAAGCCGACGAAGAGCCAAAAAATGCGCTATTACTCGAAATAGAA
>JAYVJH010000615.1:0-5622 GCA_043769455.1 Runella sp.
CAGAATGATTAAGCAAACATCTTTAAATTTTTTAACCGACCTCAAAAATAATAATTCAAGAGAGTGGTTTGAACAAAACAAAGTATTGTATCAAGCCTACAAGGATGACATTATTGAGTTTACAGAAAAATTATTAGCAGAATTATCAAAAATCGACCCTTCAATAGCAAATGCCAATTTAGAACCCAAAAAATGTTTGACAAGGGTAAATCGAGACTTGCGATTTTCAAGAGACAAGACACCCTACAAAAACTATGTTTTAGTCGTTTTTAATAAAAACGCACCACAACCAAACACAGCAGGTTATTTTCTTCATATTGAATCCGACAATTGTATGATTGGTGGTGGCGTTTGGCAGACAAGCCCTGAGTATTTAAAGAAAATTCGGCAAGAGATAAGTTATTCCTTTGATGAAATTAACGGGATAATTTCAAGTAAAAAATTTCAAAATATATTTCCAAGGGGTGTTCAAGGACAAAGTAAATTAAAAAAGTTTACTGATGTTTCTGAAAAAAGAGAAGAAGTTATTGAGTTGCTCAAAATGAAAGGTTTTTGCACCAAGGAAATAATTAGCGACAAAGTGTTAACAAGCAAAGACGCAATAAAAACTATTGTAAACTATTTTGAAACGACAAAACCATTGATCAACTACCTCAACAGAGCAATAGAATTTGAAGGGTAGAAGCCCATCTGCTAATATTAAGTAGTCGTGAGTATCATAGTACGGTGTCATGAGTTAAATAAAATACTGTTAATCAGTAAGTTATTAAAATTAAAATACCGTATTACTTTTGAATAAGTACTTAAATTCTGTGTAAGTTGGGCAGATGAACTTCTATTGAGCTTTTGTTGCTACATTCAACTTTTGTAACAATATTGGGCTTCGGTTTCAAGCAGACGGAATACTATTTTCCAACCTACACAAAGCCGGGTCCGAAAAACGTACAACGAAAAATATCATAATTGGTTAATAAAATAAGTCAAAACATTGATTATTTATGAGCAACTACTTAACTCAAAATTTATGTCAAAAACAGTTTTAATAACAGGTGGTACGGGCTTAGTTGGTAGCCGTCTCACAGAGTTATTATTGGCCAAAGGCTATCAAGTATCTTATCTGAGCCGCCGCAAAGAAAACATCGAAAACGTTAAAGTATATCGTTGGGACATTTCAAAGGGCTACATTGAAGACGGCGCACTCGAAACCGCCAACTACATCGTGCATTTGGCTGGTGCAGGCATAGCTGACGAACGCTGGAGCGACCAACGAAAACAAGAAATAATTGAGAGCCGTACCAAAAGTATAGAGCTTATTGCCAAAGAGTTACAAAGCCGCCCTTTCAATATCAAAGCCTGTATATCGGCCTCTGGAATTGGGTTTTATGGTGCAGACACAGGCAACGAACATTTGGACGAGACCGCCGCCACAGGTACAGATTTTATAGCCCACGTTACCCGTTCGTGGGAGCAAGCTGTTGATTTGATAGGCAATATCGGTATCAGAACTGTTAAACTCAGAACAGGTATAGTGTTGAGCAACGAAGGCGGGGCATTGCCCAAAATAGCACAAACAGTACGCCTCAATGTAGGTGCGCCGTTGGGTACGGGCAAACAATGGATTTCATGGATTCATATCGACGACCTGTGTGAGATGTATATTGCGGCCATCGAAAACGAAAAATGGGACGGAGTTTATAACGCAGTGTCATCTATTCCTGTTACTAATTCAGTATTTACTCGTCAGATAGCCAGTAGCCTCGACAAATACCTTTGGTTGCCAAATGTACCCGCATTTAGTTTAAAAATACTGTTAGGTGAAATGGCTGAGTTAGCTTTGGGAGGAAATTATGTTTTGAACAAAAATATTGAAGTCAATACTGATTTTCAGTTTCAATATCCCAATATTAAGTTAGCTTTAAACAGTATATTGACCAAAAACTAAAATATAGCTTCCACTATTTTTAATTTAATAAATTCATTGACTAACTTTACTATTGTTTTACAGGTAAACATCTATGATAGAACTTTTTATTAACAAATATTCTAACCGATTTGTGTCGCGCCACTTCGTTCTGGCATTAGACATAGCCATAGTTGTCGTTTCGTTTCTTGCAGCGTCCATTCTTCGTTTTAATTTCGACGTTACTCAAATAAACTGGGGGCTTTACAAATACTACCTTTGCATATTGCTTGCTTTTCGTTTTATCTGTTTTTTATACTTTCGGTCTTACGAAGGTATAGTTAGGCATACAAGTATCGAAGATGCCTCCGCTATTTTTAAATCTACTGTTTTTGGGTCTCTGATAGTTTTCATGGTTTCGTTTTGTCTTACAAAATCTACTGGCAACATTGTTTTTCATATTCCAATAACGATTTTGATTATTGAGTTTTTTATATCGTTGTGCCTGATGATTACGAGCCGAATATTGGTCAAAAATATATATAAAACACTCATTGTCCATGCCCCAGGCGAAAAAGTTGATGTACTAATCTATGGTGCCGGTACGCTCGGAATAATAACAAAAAACACCTTACTCAACAACAGACACCAAAAGTATAATATTCTCGGATTTATTGACGACAACCCAACACTCACCTTTCGGTCCCTTCAAGGTGTGCGGGTTTATACCGAACAAGAAGCCATCAAGCGGTTTGTCAATGACGATACAGCCGAAGATATTGAAGTAATATTGGCAATACACAACATTACGGCTACAAAAAAGAACAAGATTATTGATACGTTTTTGACTCGAAATATTGTCGTTAAGGTCGTTCAGCCAGTTTTGGAAAGACTACAAGAAAGCGAAATAACAGGCGATGAAATTCGTAAACTAAACATTGAAGACCTCTTAGAGCGTGAGCCTATTATGCTCGATACCCAAAAAATAAGCGATGAGGTTGCCAACAAAATAGCTCTAATTACAGGTGCGGCAGGTTCCATCGGAAGCGAAATCGTACGGCAGGTTATTCGTTTTCGGCCTCATACCGTTGTACTCTTAGACCAAGCCGAATCGGGCTTGTATGATTTAGAAATTGAACTACGACAGTATTTTAAACGATATTTGATAGACACTACCCTGAAAATCGAAGTTGCTAATGTGTCGGACGAGGCACGAATGAGACAAATTTTCAACCAATACCATATTGATTTTGTTTTTCATGCTGCTGCCTACAAGCACGTGCCGCTCATGGAAGCACACCCTTACGAAGCCCTCAAAACCAATGTATTTGGCACAAAAACAGTAGCTGACCTTGCAGTAGAATATGACGTAAAAAAGTTCGTGATGATTTCGACCGACAAAGCCGTAAATCCTACCAATGTCATGGGGGCAACCAAGCGGCTGGCCGAAATGTACGTGCAGAGCCTGAACGAACGCTTTACAAATTCTACGCAGTTTATCACTACCCGCTTTGGCAACGTACTGGGTTCAAATGGTTCGGTAGTGCCATTGTTTCAAAAACAAATTCAGGCTGGCGGCCCAATTACCGTAACACACCCCGAAGTGATTAGGTATTTTATGACCATACCCGAAGCCTGTCAGTTGGTTTTGGAGGCAGGTACAATGGGCCAAGGCGGCGAAGTATTTGTATTTGATATGGGCGAACCAGTCAAAATAGCCGATTTGGCTCAAAAAATGATACAGCTTTCGGGGCCGAACGCAATTAAGAATATAAAAATAAAATACACAGGCTTGCGCCCAGGCGAAAAGCTCTATGAAGAGCTACTAAGCGACAAGGAACACACTTTGCCGACCTATCACCCAAAAATAAAAATCGCCCAAGTTTATACTACTTCTTTTGTCGAACTCACTACATCGCTTCAACAGCTTTATAAAGAACTCAGAACCAACGACAAGAACGAGATTGTAGCCCACCTCAAATACCTCGTTCCAGAGTTTATTAGTAACAATTCTGTTTTTGAGCAATTAGACAATGCAGAGCCAGCAAGTACTTTACCGCAAAATATGTAAGTTGAACGCCATTGTTATCGACTCCAAAAAATAAAGTTTAAACCCATACCACGGCTCGGTCAATACCTTAAAACTCTACAATAAACCCAGCCGTTGGGAGCAAGTTACCACTACTGTTTGGCAATATAAACGGAATGGCATTGCTACCGTCGGCACTGACGGCTTTACCGTCTGTACTCGCAAAGTCGGTAATTGTTTCGTTTTGTTTGAAAGTATAGCGAGGATAAGCCTCGTTTTGGGTAGCAAGGGCATTGGTTATATCCAGAAAAAGGTCGAGTGTCCATTTGTTGTAATTCCATTTTTTATCAAGTCGTATATCCAACTGCTGGAAAGCTGCCAAACGCTGTGTATTGAGTTTGGTAAAGTCTAATATTCCTGTGCCGAGTGTGAGGTAGTTGCGTTGCGAGGCTGCCAAGTCAAACGGTGTGTAGGGTGCGCCACCAGCAAAACGATACCTCGCACCCAGTTCCCAGTTACGCCCCAGCTTTTGGCCAAACAGTGCCGAAACCAAATGCTGATTGTCCCAAGCCGAGGGTATTTCTATGCCATTTGCACCCGAAAACTGACTCCGTACAAAAGTGTAACTCAGCACTGCAAAGGTTTTTTTGGTGAGTTTTTGTTGAAATAAAAACTCAAACCCATAAGCCGTTCCTTTGCCATTGCTGGCTATGCGCTCATTGCCGATTGCACCAAAATCACCGCCCTGATTGGCCAGCGAAATACCATCTCGGCCCGATACAGGATAGTTACCGTATTTTTTGTAAAATCCTTCGAGCGTAAATCGAGTTGTAGTTTTGGGCAAAAACTCCAAGCCAGCCACATAGTGAGTTGAGTTGATGTATTTGTTGTCTTTGTTTTCTAATACCCCTGCTGCATTGCGATAACCCAAAACAGTATAAATTGGGATTTTGTGATAAGTACCCACCGAAGCGTTTACCGTCCATTGAGGGCTGACCGAATAAGCAACTGCCACACGAGGCGAAAGGGTATTGAGCGGATTCATGCCTGTATCCATAAATGTATTCATGTCTGTTCGTAAGCCAGCCGATACATTCAATCGATTGTCTATAAAGCCTTTGGCAACTTGACCAAATAACCCCAACCTAAAAAACTCAATGGCCGTATTGAACTTAATTCTCACCTCGGGCTGAACAACAACTCCCTGTGTATTTTTGATTTCTGAACGAATACGGCTATTAAAATCATTGTTGTACTTGACGTACTGTGCCACCCCTCCTGCCGAAAACTTCCAACCATTCACAAATTTATTGACATCAATCCGTAGTTTGTTTTCTATTTCTTGCGAGACCGAATTTAAAATTGACACAGGCAAAGAAGAACTAAAAACAGGTTGATACTCAGACCGTCTCAACTGATTTTGGAACATATTGCGACTAATGGCAACGTTGATATAACCTCTGTCTATCAGTCGTTTGACGGCAAAACCTGTGGCATAGTTCCACTGGTCGATAACAGGTAAGGAACGCAAAATATAGGTATTTTCGGGAGTACTTTTGCGAGTTTGGCCAAAAGCAAACTCGTCTATTGCCCCAACACCAATAGCCGTAAGTGTAGTTTTGGGATTGATACGGTGAATAACTTTATACTGAAAATCCCAATAATTGGGACGAATCGGTAAGTCGATAGCTTT
>JAYVJH010000616.1:0-2989 GCA_043769455.1 Runella sp.
TAGCCCAACTCTGTCAAAACGGTAGCAAAACTTTTGGTAAGCCCGTGTGTTTTGGCGGCAATTTGTTTAAGACCCTTCGGGCCATGGTAAATTGAATAAGCCGCTGCCATGACCGACAGTAATACTTGTGCCGTGCAGATATTAGAAGTAGCTTTTTCACGACGAATGTGCTGTTCACGGGTTTGTAGTGCCATTCTCAATGCCCGATTGCCCTGTGCATCGACCGAAACACCAATGATACGGCCAGGAATCTGGCGTTTGAATGTGTCTTTTGTAGCAAAAAAAGCGGCGTGTGGGCCACCAAAGCCCATTGGTACACCAAAACGCTGCGCCGAACCTACCACAACGTCTGCTCCCATTTCGCCTGGCGGAGTCAATAGCGTAAGGCTCAATAAATCGGCTGCTACGGCCACAAACAAGTCAAGCTCGTGGGCAGTTGCTATCAAATCTGTGTAGTCATATACCTCGCCATTGGTAGCTGGATATTGCAAAAATACCCCGTATAAGTCCTCAGCGGTCAAATCAACCGTTTCGTGATTGCCAATTTGAACTTTAATGTCCAACGGTGTGGCACGGGTAATGATGAGATCAATCGTTTGGGGGTGGCATAGTTCAGAAACAAAAATAGTGTTGGCATTTTTCTTGGCAGCAGGGCGCAGGCTATGCAACATCGTAACGGCTTCGGCGGCGGCCGTAGCTTCGTCCAGAAGTGAAGCGTTACAAATTTCCATACCTGTCAAATCAATAACAATAGTCTGAAAATTGAGTAACATTTCCAACCGTCCTTGCGCTATTTCGGCCTGATAGGGCGTGTAAGCTGTGTACCAAGACGGATTTTCGAGGATATTTCTCAAAACCACGTTCGGCACAATAGTATCGTGGTAGCCTTGACCAATAAACGATTTGAAAACAATATTTTGCTGTGCCAACCGCTTGAAGTCAGCCAAAAACTGGGCTTCCGACTTGGCCGCTGGCAAATTGAGCGGTTGCGCCAGTCTGATAACGGCTGGTACTGTCTGCTCTATGAGTTCGTCAAGCGAGTTGGCCTTGACGGCTTTAAGCATGGCTGTTAGTTCGCTTTCGCTTTTGCCGTGGTGTCGGCTTTCAAATGATTCTTGTTGATGCAAGTTTACTTTCATTGTTCTGAAAAAAATATAGTATTGTTGATGCTATGCACTTAACTTGTTGAAGATGTTTTTTGTTTTGGTAAAATCTAAGCGAAGACCTCGTTAGCCCTCTGCATCATATACCTGCACACGCTCCCAAAGATGGGCGCAAGTGGCGATAAATTCAAGATGTATTGGGTGGTCTTGGTAAATGTCTTGGTTGGCAGCGGTACTAAATACAAAAGTAATAGACCAGTTGTAGCTTGAGTCAATCACAGGGCGACGGGTAGCGGCGGGTGCGCCAATATAGGCTTTGTCAATTTCGGGAATTGATTTTAGAGTATCAAGACCAGCACGCAGTGCTTGGCGGTCGGCTGAACTATCAGGATTTTTGAGCCAGAAAAAAACGGTGTGTACGAGCATAAAGAATATGTGATTTGTGTTTTAGATTACTTTTACTGATTTGTTTTTCTGTTTGCCTCTTGTTTTTTTGAGATAGATATTACCATTATTTGTTATCAGACCGATGATATAATTGATGTTGATCCCTACCGTAAGTTTTATATTTGTCAAGCTTCGTTTCCGCTTTATTATCAAAAATACCTGTGTCTAAAATTGCTTTTCCTAACATTTCTATGACTGGTACAGAAACGCTATTGCCAACCAATTTCATCCATCTTGCTCTGTTTTCGGGCAAAATATAATCCTTTGGAAAACCTTGAATCATACAAGCCTCCTCTTTTGTAATTCTTCGATAGTTTTCCTTTTTGTAAACCTTATCTACAAATTGCTTTTTATGGTCTTCTTCGTTCTTTGCATAAATAATTTTAGTTGTTACAAAGTCGTTAGTATCGCTTGCTACAAGTGTCGGAAAAATATTTGAAGTTGGCAAGAATACTCTGTTTACTCCGTAAAGACCCGTACTTATTTTAGTGTTTTTAAAATCATACCTTTCTTCGTTGCTTATTAAAATGCCTTGTTCAATAAGTGGAAGAATTGTTTTTGAAATTGAAAGCTTTTTAACTTTTAAATCTCTATTCATTTTTAGTTTGTCCATTATCAAAATATTGTTTGAGCGGCACTCCGTCTCACAAAGACTTAATAAATAACTTTCGTCCTCCGTTAATGTTGAAATTTTAGAGTTGTTGATTTTAAAAGTATAATATTCTTTCTTTAAAATTTTTAGTTCAACCAATTCCTGCAATTCATTTTCAGTTATAGATTTGTCTAAACCTTGAAAATGTTCTAATGATAATGGGTTGCCGTCCAAATCTCCATAAGCACTTTTACGTCTGTTTTTGAGCAATAAATAGCAAATTTTCTTTTGTCTTTCTGTCGTTTCTAAAATGTCCCACGAATGAATAGTAGAATGTCCATTTCGTAAGTCATTGAAGAGGAAATAATCGTTCAAACCGTTACTGGTTGACAAACTCATACTTTTTTGAGTATGAGTGGCACTCCGCATGATTTCGCCAAATAAATCTCTGGGCATCTCATTTTCTGTTTCAATAATTTTTTGCGAAAGGTCGCCCGCATTGAAGTCGGATAGAATGTCTGCCAATTTTATTTTTTTGTCAAGTGGTTTTGGAAGTTTGAACTTGTCTGCAAATTCCTTGTCCTTAAAACCTACAATATAAATTCTTATTCTATTTTGAGGTACACCGTAGTCAAAAGAATTTAAAACATAGTAATTCGCAAAATAACCTGCTTCTTTTATTCTTTCTAAAATGTAGCTTAATGCTTTTTTGTTTCTTGGGTCAACCAATCCTTTTACATTTTCAAAAATAAAAGCGTCTGGTTTTGATTGGTTTAAAAGAAATATGGTGTCGTTCCAAAGTTGTCCTCTGTCATCGTCAAAGCCTAAATTTCGTCCTGCAATAGAC
>JAYVJH010000617.1:0-4727 GCA_043769455.1 Runella sp.
GACTCTCAAAAATGACAATGGACGAAATAACAAACGAGGTAAAATCAGTTAGACTAAATGCAAAGAATCGTAATTGACACAAACGTAATGGTTTCGGCATTTATTCAGCGAAGTTATCCGTATTGAATCATTTACGACTTATTCATTGAGGATAAAATTCAACTTTGCGTATCCGATGAATTACTTTCTGAGTATTACGAAATATTATCAAGAGAGAAATTCTCGAAATTTAAAGACTTTTTTATCCGTGCCGAGGCGTTACTTGCAGACATAGAATCAAAATATGTGAGATACCTTCCAACAATAGAGCTTGACCTTATCTCTGACAACGATGATAACATGATTTTAGAGCTTGCGGGCGAGTGTTTGGCTGATTTTGTGATTACGGGAAACACGATAGATTTTACATTTCCAACTTATAAACAAACGAAAATTGTAACACCCAGAGAATATTGGGAGAATCACCAACCCGAGTAAATGCACCACCACCAACCGCACGGGCGGCCTCGATGGGTTTGTGGCAAGTGAGGCAGACCGCCCATGCGGGCTGATGTAAGTTATTGAATCGCACCGCTGCGGCGTACCGTGGGCGACCCCGAATGGGAACTTATATCGGCACGGTTCGCCGTTGCGAGACGTTCGGGCAGGCGAGTCGCTTCGGCGGTCCGATTCAGGCCCCCACCTGCCATAAGCCCTTTTCGTTGACGGTCATTGTAGTGCGACACCTCACGATCTCATAGTATGAATGATACAACTATTTCCCCAAATTATGTAACACTTCTTATGATTTAAGGCTTCACCTTTGCAGGGCGGTAAATGTATTGTACTCAAAAACAAATAAAATGAGAAAATTAAAATTACAAGTGCAAACAACCATTGACGGTTTTATTGCAGGAGCAGATGGAGAAATGGATTGGATGCAGTTTCCTTGGACAGAAGATGTGACTAATTATGTAAAACAAATTACTGAACCAGTTGACACCATCCTTTTAGGCAGAAAACTTGCAGAGGGTTTTATTCCACATTGGGAGAGTGTTTCCAAAAATCCAAGTGACCCAGATTTTGAAGGTGGCGTAAAATACACTACCACACCAAAAGTTGTTTTTACCAAAACTCTTGACAAATCAATTTGGGACAATACCATTTTAGCAAAAGGTGACCTTGAAGAAGAAGTTAATAAACTTAAAAGCCAAACAGGAAAAGACATTATTGTTTATGGTGGCGGTACTTTCGTTACATCGCTAATCAAAGCAGGACTTATTGACGAATTTCATTTGTTTATAAACCCATCTGCAATTGGAAATGGTATGACAATTTTTAAAGGCAGAGAAAGAAAGCAAAAGATGAACCTTAAACTTGCCCAACAATTTGACAACGGAATTGCACTACTTTGTTATGAACTAAAAAATGACTAAAAAAATATAAGGGTTTTTACAATTTTCTTAAATGAAATACTAATTCCTGACCTTCACAAAGCCCTTTGAGTTGGCTGTCATTGCGGACGACCCCAAATTAAAACAACGTTTAAACAAATAAATTTATGAAAATAAAAAAAAGACAAAATCATTTTTTGGGCGACAACAATCATCGTTTTCCTTTTTGAAGGAATAATGCCTGCACTTACTTCACAGACAGCACCTGCAAAAGAAGGAATTAGACATCTTGGCTACCCTGCATATTTTGGAAACGCATTAGTTGTCTTCAAAGTTTTAGGTGCTTTGATTTTGATAATTCCACAAGTCCCAAAGCGATTAAAGGAATGGGCTTATGCAGGTTTTGCGTTTGATTTTTTATTTGCATCAATCAGTTACTTTGCAGTTGAAGGTGTAGTGTTCCTTTCTTTTTTTCCATTTATATTCTTAGGAATTTTGACAGTTTCTTACACTTACTATCACAAAATAAACAATTCACTTACAGACAAAATTTAAAACTATGTCATTTCAATCTTACATTGACAATATAAAAATTAAGACAGGTAAGACACCTGCCGACTTTAAAGAACTTGCAGAAAAAAAAGGGTTTATAAAGGATGGGCAACTCGTAGGAACAGTAAAAGCAACAGAAATAACTAATTGGCTAAAAGAGGAATTTGAATTAGGACATGGACATTCTATGGCAATTTATGCGACTTTCAAAGGGAAGAAAGAATAGATTGACGAGGAGAGCAACGAACCGCCAACATGGGTCTGTGGCAAGTGGGGCTAACGGAGGTAATTGAACATCTGTAACTTTATTGTACTTTTGTTGTCGGCGAACCGTCCCCCACCTTTCACAATCCCTTTTCGTTGGCGGTGATATTAAAAAAAACGACTGAGTGAGATTTGACGAACAATAAATAGCGACACTTGAACGTGTGATTGACCTAACCAAAAATGGTCGGACAGAAGAAATTAAAAATTGAGTTAATAAATCCGAACGAATGACATACCATAAACTATAACTTCTAATCAAATCAAAAAACCTATGTGGACTGAACAAAATAACAAACTCGTTTGCGAGTATCAATTCAAAGATTTTAAAACAGCGTTTGCTTTTATGACCAAAGTAGCAGCCGCCGCCGAAACGGCGGGGCATCACCCGTGGTGGTCGAATGTCTATAACAAAGTAACGATTGAGCTTTCGACTCACGATGCAGGCAATATCGTAACCGATAAGGATCGAAGTTTAGCCAAAACCATTGACTATATTTTTGGAGATAACTAAAACAAAGCCGTCGTTCCTAACCTATATTTGGTTTTTATCTTTTGTTGGTCGTTTTACCAAAACCCAACGCAAAACCAACGCCACAGACAATCAACAAGCCCGCCCATACAAGACGAGAAGTAATGGTTTCGGACAAAAAAACGACGCCACCCAGAGCGGCAATAATTGGTACTGAGAGTTGCAAAAGTGCCGCACGGGTATTTGTCAAGTATTTGAGAGCCGCATACCAAACGGCATAGCCCACACCCGAACTCAATGAGCCAGAAATAACGGCATAAAGCACGCCCTGTGAATTGAAATGTGAGGTTGAAAAACTAAATATACTGGCCACCAACACCATCGGTACTGCCATCACAAAATTGACAGCCGTTGTTTCGAGTGGGTCTTTGGCACTTTTGCCTTTGAGCGTGTACAAAGCCCAAGCCACACCTGCTGTTACCATCAGCAACGCTCCCAATGGATTGGGGGCTGATAGCCCAGGAAAAAGTAAATAAACCAAACCTGCCAAAGCAATAGACAAACCGAGCCATTCTGACCAATGCGGTCGTTCACCTTTCAAGACAGTGGCTGAGAGCATAGTAGTTTGAACTGTGCCAAACAAAACAAACGCACCCATGCCCGAGCTTAGGCTCTGGTAAGCATAAGAAAACGCAATACCATACAAAAAAAGATAAAAAGCAGACCACCAACTTACAGGTAGGGGGAGGCTTATTTTTTGTTTAGAAACACTATTCAGCAACCACAACACCAAGGCCCCCGACACCAACCGAATGGTGATATAAGTTGTGGGGTCGATTAGTTGGCTACCTAAAGCTAATCTATTCAAAACAGAATTGGCGGCAAAAGCACAGAGTGCAAAGGTTGTTAGTAGCACAACTCTCAACTGGCTTGTACTTTTGTGGCCATTCATAAGTAAGTAATTTAGGCCAACGTTAAGTCTTTCTTGCTCCGCAACCAGTCTGGGCGGGTAGTACGGACGTTGGCTCGCAGGTCGTTGAGCATTGAGTATAACCCAAAATAAGTACGGTTAATATAAAGACCATCTTTTGAGCCACGTGCTACCTTTGAATTACGAATTTCTTCTACTTTCGTCAAGTCTTCGGCAAAAGCATAGACAGAGTCAAAATAATTATTGTCGCCAAAGTCAAACTCTTCGGTCTTGAAAGGCTTCCCGAGTAGCAATATCATTTGCCGAAACAATGCCCCAAAAACAGCTTTGTCTTTTGGACTGTCTGATGTTACCAAAAATTCGAGATTATAAAAAATACGGTCAGTTTCGGTGTCTTCTTCGAGTGTATCTGGATTGATGAGCGCAAAATAATTGTCATAAAAATAGTCTGGAATGACCTTGACACAACCAAAATCAATGACTCCCATCGTACCATCGGCACGCATCAAAAAATTGCCTGGGTGAGGGTCGGCATGCACTTGGCGGAGCGTGTGCATCTGAAAATCGTAAAAATCCCACAGGGCCTGCCCTATTCTATCCCTTACGTCTTGTGCTGGGTTAGTGTCCAAAAATTCTTTGAGGTGCAGCCCTTCGAGCCAGTCCATGGTCAATATTCTTTTTGAAGAATAGTCGGCATAATATTTCGGAAAAACCAATGCCTCAATGTGAGCGCAGGCTTTTGAGATTTCTATTGAGCGGCGCAATTCAAGTTCGTAGTCGGTTTCTTCCAGCAGTTTGGTTTCTACTTCTTCGGTGTAGCGGGCCACGTCTTTTTCGTTTAGTCCAAAAAGCGTAGTGGCCATTGGCCGTACCATGCGTAGGTCAGAGCTGATGCTGTCGGCTACGCCTGGGTATTGAATTTTGACAGCCAATTTTTTGCCATCTTTGTACGCTTCATGCACTTGCCCAATAGAGGCGGCATTGACTGAGTTTATATCAAATTTATCAAAGAGTTCGCTCGGTGATTTACCAAAATAACTACGAAAGGTCTTGATTACGAGCGGCCCCGACAGCGGCGGTGCCGAATATTGCGACATCTGAAACCTATCGACATAAGCCCGAGGCAGCACATTTC
>JAYVJH010000618.1:0-15299 GCA_043769455.1 Runella sp.
CAATCGTTTTGGTTGGCAATAGATTTTTGACTGTTGGCACACGGTTCAAAGCCCCTTGGAGAGAGTCCGCCAGTAGGTCTTCGACAAGCACTATATCAACAGGTTTGCGATTGCCAACTGGCCCCGCTTGCTGTGTCCATTGCCGATAAATACTAAAATAGTTATAGGCCAAAATAGTAGATAAACTATATTGTAGTCGGCTTGTGGGCTGTATATCAACATAAGGTATTTTGAGCCATTTACTTGCCATCGCCTTGACTTGAGCCGAAGCTGGTCGCATTTGTGCCATTGTACCAGCCACAACGTTTATCCAGTGTGCGCCTGCCGCAAAGTTTTCGTCAATTTGCCGCTCTACTCCTTTGGGATCTGCATCTGGCAAAAATACCTCATTCATAACCCATCGCCCCGCAAAAGCCTTGGTACGAATCATGTCCATCGAAAAATAATGGTCATTGTCCAGCCCGTCGTTCACCTTGACCCCGTCCACTGTTTTGCACAAATCGACAAAGCCATAACTGGCCCGCAAACCGCTAATCTGGTCATATACTGAGCCAAAATCAGCAATTACTTTATAGTTTGGATTTACTTTTTTGATGACATCGGTCGTTTGTTCTATCAAATTTTTGAGAACCTGGTGCCGAAACACATACCAGTCTTTGCCTGCATCGTCAAAAAAAGTACTCGTAGCATCGGTGAGCTGTGTGGGTGGCGTTACGTCGTTGAAAGTACTAAAATCTGACTCCCAGCGCGCATTTAGGCGGCTTACTTTGGTATATTTGCGAGTAAGCCAGCGCCTAAACTCAGCTTTCATCGGTTCAGAGTAATCATAAGCCGTTGTGTAGGTCGAGGCATCGGCTCTATAATTGTCAAAATGATACCCTATTTCTTGTGTGGGTGTGGTCGTTACCGAAGTCCAAATTATTACGCCTTGCTTTAAGTAATTTTCATATCGTTTGTGTACTTCTTGTATAAAACTTTTGGCTTTTTCGACACTGGGCTGATGGGCATAACTAAATATACGATTGAAATGAACACCGAGTATTCCTACTCCTTTGTCATCTTTCTGTGTTTCGTTAGCTGTCCAAAAACCATTTAACAAGTCTCTGTTTCTACAAAGCGAAACTCGCAATGCCACTCTTAGCCCCAATTTTTGGCAAGTTGCTATCTGATTGTCTATTTGCCGCCAGTCGGGTTGTGAGGTAGCCGTTGGATAAATATGATGCCACTGAACAGTAACATGAAAGGCATTGTAACCACCACGAGCGGCCTCTTCTATCAGGTCTTGGCCATAATTGGGAGCAGAGTCCAAATTAAGAGTAGCCAATGCCAAATACCGCTGTGTGGTTTGGGCAAATGCAGAGCAGTAGCCTACCAACACACAAGCCATGACGACCAGAAACTTTGTCAAAATAGTACTGGTTATTGTTTTTTGGTAACAAATGTTTCTTTTACACGAATGGTTTTGCCGTTGCTGTCTTTGTCGTCATATTCGTTCAAAAACGTCATGCTGTCATTGCCTATCATACCCCGTGCTGCACCAGTTTTTGCATCTGAAATATCAAACTGGGTGGCTATCTTGGCATTTTTCTTCAATTCAATGTCATACGTGTAAGTATCGGTTGTTATCTTGCCTGTTGCATCTTTGTTTACGTCTTTTTCTATCAGCGTGGCAGTAGTGCCAGTTTTTTTGACAACATCAAACGTAATCTGCAACCCCACTGCCGTGTTGGTGAGGTCAAGTGCATAGCCAGCACCATTGGTGGTAGCAGTGTAGGTAGCAGTAATATATGTACCAACTACTTGGTCGGCTGGTTCTGGCTCTACGGTAGTTTTTGAACAACTAAAAATAACGAGCGAAAGAGCGGCAAAATAAAATGTCTTTTTCATGCTATGTGAGATTAAAAAGTGTAAGTAAAACTTGTGAAATATAAAGTTACGAATCAAGAATTTGAAAAACAAAAAAATGATATACTATCAAAAAAGACTTGTGAGCAAGTGGGGGGCAATGCGCCGTTACGATACTATGCCAAACCAAAACGGAACTACCCGTGGGGTTGGCAGAAGTAGCTTTTTTTACGAAATTTGGATTCTATTATTCATCAATTCAACGTTAAAGTTCACTTTGGCTTTCAACGCACCAAAAACTTTCAAAATAGTTTCTATCGTTACATTGGTCGTACTATTTTCAAGTTTGGAAATCTGGGCTCGTTGTACACCAACCAATCTTCCCAACTCTTCCTGTGTCAGATTTCTTTCAAGTCGTACTTTACGAATCATTTCGCCCAATACTTCAATTTGTAATTCTTGCTCGTATTGAGTGCGTTTGTCGGTTCCGATTTCGCCAACAAATTCATTTTTTATTTGGTCGAACGTGAACATTTTCAATTCTTTATTTTCCATTTTTCTTCTCTTTTAGTTCAAAATATTTCAACCTTATTTTTTCTGCTTTTTCAATTTCCTTTTCGGGTGTTTTGTCCGTCTTCTTTATAATTCCGTGGGTTGTCAATACCAAGGTATTTTCTTTGTCTTGTTTGTCCCAAAAAGCAAAAATACGATAATGAGTTTTTTTGTAAAGTGTCCGAAATTCCCAAATTTTGCCTTGCAATTTTTTGAATATTTCTTTATCTGTCTTAATTTTAGCCTTGTCGATGTTGAAGATTACTTTTTCTCTACTTTTTTCGTCGAGCAAAAGCAAAAACTCTCTCGCTTCGGTTAAAAATATCACTTCAAATTTCTGCATTTACCCTTTTAGTTGTTTCTATACAAAGATACATAATTGTTTGTGATTTGACGTTTTTTTGTTCAGTGTCTTCTTGCTATTTCTACTGCCGCTCATATTTTAGTTTAAACTTACTCAAATTGGGCTTGTATTTACGTGGGCGAATTTGCTCGTGTTCATAAATCAATTTGCCCAAATTGGCATAAAATGGAAACCCCACGCTATCGTAGTCGTATTTGTCGTCATTAAAAACCTGGTCTTCGTTGCAGTACATCACTGCCGTTAGCATAAATTCTATACCCTTCTCAAAATCAACGATATAGGCATTGTCCAACAAAAAACCATAAGCATCGCCTACTTTATTGAAAACCCTGATGTGTTTGGGCATGGGTGCTTTACTGTCGCCAAAGATTGTAAATTTACAGTAGCTGTCATAAAACTCGGTGGTATTATAGCGTGGGTAGGTAGTTTCGGACGGTAGCTGCGACATATATTGATACACAAAACGGTAATCGTCAGTAGTCAAATTAAAAGTCTGTTTTTTGTCCACATATTCAGGAAAAAGCACCGCTTTTAGTATGGCTTGCTGGTCGTGTAATGGAAAAAAATTTTTGTTTGTAAACTCAAAAGGTTGCCGCACCAGCGAGTCGGCTTTCATATAGCCCAATCCTTTGGTGATGGGTGTTTTGGGTAATAAACTATTGGGGTTAAACTCTTGGGGCTGGCTGTAAATCAGTCTGTTTATGCCGTCCACAAATCTAATCGGATTGGTGTAACGATTTTGGTCGGTAGTGAGTGGCACAGACAATCGATGCAGAAAGCGACTGTCCACATAGCCTTTGGCTTTGAGATTGTCGTTAAATGCTTGCTGCCCTACAAATTCATAAAGCCGATTGTAAGCATCGTTATCGCTCACCAACAGTATTTTTTTGGCATAATGCGCCACCGACGGCAAGCCATTTTGTGCCGATGTATCGGTCAGTACGGCTGTTTGTCCACTATGCGCCGAATCGGTTAGCATGGTAGTATATTTGTTTAAGCCTTTGATTTTGAGTTTGTTCAATTTTTCGAGAGCCAACAAAACGGCTGGAAACTTGACCGTACTGGCAGGATAAAAATACCGTGCTTTGTCCACACCATACTGATAGGTTCTGAAAGTAGGTCGGTTTTTGGCATCTCGCTCTATTTGGGTATAGATTATCTGTACCTCGTACAAGTCAGGCTTTGCCAATATTTTACCAAACTGCTCGGGCTTGGTTTGCATGAGCGTTTCTAACAGATTGGTTTGGGCTTGCAAGTTCATTTGTTGCAAAATCAAGAACGTAAAAAATATTTTTTTCATTATTTCCAATAATCATATTGTGCATATTTTGCCCCCAGAGTGGCTACTTCGGCACCGAGTAATTTACTAACAACATAAAACGACATATCAATCCCAGCCGATACTCCCGCCGACAATATCACAGAGCCATTATCGACATATCGTACATTTTCTATAACTTCGGTATTGGGTGCAATCTTTCTTAAATGGTCAATAGCTCGGTAGTGTGTGGTGGCTTTGAGACCATCAAGTAGCCCTGCCTTGGCCAAAATCAACGCCCCCGTACAGACCGAAAGCATCAACTCGGCAGTAGTCGCTTGTTGTTTTATCCAACTGATAACTACTTCATTGTCCATTTCAAGACGACTACCATAAGCTGTGCCGTCGGCACGGTAACCGCCACCGCCAGGAATCAAAACAATGTCAATATCAGGGCAGTTTTCAAAAACATAAGTTGGCAATATCACTAAATTATTGCGGGCAATAATCTGAAGTTTTTGAGCAACTGTAAAAACATGAAACGGAATATCGTCCATCACTCCAACACCTGCCGTACTAAATACCTCAAAAGGGCCAGCAAAGTCCAATACTTCGACATCGTCAAAAAGAAAAATCGCTATATTTTTGGGCATTATGATTGAGGTTATGATTGATTTTGTCCTAAAATTGAGTTATTTTTACTAATTTTCCGAACAATAAACTCTTTTTTCTAAAAAAATCATGAAAACTAAACTCTTATTTCTTCTTACCATCGCATTGATTGTACCAGATTTGCAGGCTCAAAAAACAGACCAACAACTACGCACATTGGCCGATAAACTCGCCCACAAATATATTATTACCGACGGCCACGTGGATTTGCCATATCGGCTCAAAATCAAAAATTTTAGATTAGAACGCCAATATCTCGACATTCCAATAAGCACCACAGAAGGTGATTTTGACTATGAACGTGCCAAAAAAGGAGGTCTTTCTGCGCCCTTTATGTCGGTTTATATTCCGTCTTCATATCAGCAATCGGGCAGGGCCAAGCTATTGGCCGATAGCCTCATTACGATGGTAAAAGGCATTGCAACGGCACACCCCGATAAATTCAGAATCGTTACCCGACCGTCTGAGGTCGAAGCTAATTTTAAAAAGGGTATTATTTCGTTTCCGATGGGTATGGAAAACGGTGCGCCATTGCTCGAACTGACCGATGTAGCCTATTTTCGGCAGCGAGGCATTAGCTATGTAACACTGACCCATGGCAAAGATAACTTAATTTGCGACTCGTCTTACGACAGCACAGGTACTCACAAAGGACTAAGTGAATACGGCAAAAAAGTAGTGGCCGAAATGAACCGAGTGGGTATTATGGTCGATATTTCGCACGTGTCTGACGATGCCTTTTATCAGGTCATGGCTATCACAAAAGTACCAGCTATTGCCTCACATTCATCATGCCGCCACTTTACGCCAGACTTCAAACGCAATATGTCCGACGATATGATAAAACTGTTGGCCAAAAACGGCGGTGTGATTCAGATTAACTTTGGGTCGAGTTTTTTGGACGAAAATTACCGTATTCAGACCGATATTCTCGAACAAAAATTTGAAAATATCTTGAAAGATAAAGGGCTACAAATGAAAGATGCCAAAGCGCAGACATTGCTCAAAGAGTTTCAGAAAGCCAATCCAGTACTATTTGCAGATGTCGAAACCGTTGCCAATCACATCGACCACGTCCGTAAACTCACAGGAAACACCAATCATATCGGCATCGGCTCAGACTTTGATGGTGTAGGCGACAGCCTACCAACTGGCCTCAAAGACGTGTCCCAATATCCAAACTTGATTTATGTATTGCTCAAACGAGGCTATTCAGAAAAGGACATCGCTAATATTTTGTACCGAAACGTATGGCGAGTATGGAAACAGACGCTGGCGCAAGCTAAGATATAAAATAGAAAAGCCTCTGATGTCAGAGGCTTTTTTTGTAGCGGGAACAGGGCTTGAACCTACTTAATGTTGATATTTGTCATACACCCCCAAAACATACATAAATAACTGATTTTAATGTAGTTACGTTTTAGTCTGAATCCAAGTAGATTAAAATAAATTAAGATAAATAAGAATAAATTAAGAAAAACGCTTAACAAACGCTTAACAAATCGAATTGTAGCAGTATATTTGATAGTCGAACCTAAATTGATTTTCAAATGGCAAAAGCGTTTTTATACCTACGAAAAAAGACCAACAAAGTGCCTCAATATATTTATATTGGTTTGCGGGTAGGGGTCGAACAGGTGGGCATATCTACTGGTATCAAAATTTTACCGAAACATTGGAATTTTAAAAAAGGGGAGGTTAGTCAGTTGGCACTCCCTCAGGTAGTACTATCCTCAGCATTGTTACAAAAATGGCAGTTAAGCGGGTTTGATATTACCAACTTCACAAATGGCTACTTGTACGAACTTTCTAATTTGGTAAACTCAAATAGACACTTGCCAAAGCAAATCATTGAGGCGGAGGTAAATAGGTTTTTGAACGGTCGTAATGATTTAGAACAGTTTGCCCACGACTTAGATTTTTTTGTACGGGCGGCCATTACCAAAAATGCTACACTCACCAAAGACGACCTAACGCAAAGTATTATTGACTATCTAACTCCAAAGGCCGAACGGATTACGCTATTTGAGTATATCCAGCAAATTATCGTAGATTCTGAAAACGGCAGGCGACTGATTGACGGCAAACAAGTGAACTCCCGAACCGTGCAACGCTACCAGACAACTTTTAAACTTCTTTCTGATTTTCAGACTAAGTACAAAACCGCTATTGACTTCGATGCGATTGATTTAGGTTTTTATAGTGATTTTAGTTCGTACATGGCCAAAACCAAAGACTATACGCCCGCTACGATGGGTAAACACGTGAGTACGCTAAAAACGTTTTTGAACTCAGCTACCCAAGAGGGCGTAAACGTAAATCTGAAATACCAAAGCAAGGGGTTTAAGGCCATAGAGACTGAATCGGATAGTATTCACCTCAGCGAAACGGAATTACTCGACATTGGACGGCTCGACCTCAGCGCAAACCCACGGCTCGACAAAGTACGGGACTTGTTTTTGATTGGTTGCTACACGGGGTTGAGGTACAGCGATTTTACGACCATTCGACCGAAAGACATACGGCAAGGCAAAGACGGAGAGAATTTTGATATTATCCAGTTTAAGACCAAAGTCCGTGTAACTATTCCGATACATAAAACAGTACGGGCAATACTCGACAAATACAACGGCCAACTACCAGAACCAATCAGTAACCAGAAATTTAACAACTACTTGAAAGAAGTTACTGAGATGGTCGAAAGTTTGCAGGTACTTATAACACGGTCGATAACCAAAGGCGGCATAACCTTTGAAGACATAAAACCTAAATGGCAGTTGGTGAGTAGCCACACGGGGCGGAGGTCGTTTGCTACAAATGCCTACGAACGTGGTGTGCCTACGTTGTCAATCATGGCCATAACAAAACATAGCACCGAAAAGGCGTTTATGGGCTACATCAAAACCTCAGCAAACAAGCACGCTGAAATTATAAGAAAATACCAAAACTAAAACCAAAATAGAAAACGATGGAACGATTAGAGATTGAAGTAGCCACACTACAAAATACGATTTTTGAAATAAGAGGACAGAGGGTAATGTTAGACTACGATTTGGCCGCACTGTATGAAGTTGAAACAAAGGCATTGAACCAAGCAGTAAAGCGAAATGTAAGGCGGTTCCCGTCCGATTTTATGTTTCGTCTTTCAGTTGAGGAGTGGGAGGTGATGCGGTCACAATTTGTGACCACATACCCAAACCAAAGCAAACGCAATATTCAGATAACACCCTTTGCCTTTACAGAGCAAGGCGTAGCGATGTTGTCGGGAGTGCTGAGGAGCGACAAAGCGATAGACGTAAATATTAGCATAATGCGTGCCTTTGTGGCCGTTCGCAAACACTTGACCGACCACAAAGACCTCCAGCACAAAATCGAAGCCTTAGAGGCCAGCACCGACCAGCGTTTTAAAGATGTGTACGAAGCACTCGACTACATGATAAACACCAACAGCGCAAGAACATTGATAGGGTTTGGCCGTGGGGAGGAGGGCGTGTTATGACATTGACGGAATTAAAAAGTAAGTACGAAGTCAATGGGCGAAAGTTGGGTGCTTTTTTAGTGAGTGGTGTTGATATAGAACAAATACCGAAAATTTACGAATCGGAGGTTAGTTGTTCTTTTGACGAATGGGTAAACAACATCTTAGACTGTATCAAAGTAAGCACGACCGAAAAACATTACACTATGTATTTGAATGAGGTAAATAGTAGCTTTTTTGATGGCTACGAAAGTATTTTGATAGTCAATTTTAAGGTAGAAATACCAAAAGCGGAGTACCAGAAAATAACCAAACGCCAAAATGAATATATTGACCAGCAAGCAGAGGTTTTTTTTCAGCATTTGAAACTACGATACGACAAAGAACCCAAACAATGCCACGAAGAAATACTATGTACTGTATTGTGGATATTGACTAATAAAATGCCAGAACCTATCAATAAAATTTTATGGCTACCCTATCAAGAATTTAGTACTGCCAACCAATCAGCATACGATAAAACATTTGGTGTAGGTACGCCTACCCTTGATACAATCCGTGAGGCATATTGTTTTAAAGACAGATTAGGTGTATCTTGGGTAAAAGCTGAGGATTTGAGTAGGTACATGATAAACCCTCAAATTGCAATGTTTGGATATGAGAATTTTTTTAAATACTTGGATAGGCCAGCGGTTGAGGTGAAAGGCCAGGTTAAAAAGCATGCTAAGACTGTCAAAAAAGAACAGGATTATTACCGATATACTCAATATTATTTAGATTTGCGTAAGTCAGTAAATCCACCTTACAACAGAGAAAGTGCTATAAAGAAAACGTTGAAAGAGATGTCTATTTCTGAGGACACTTTGGGTAGAGCGTTAAACGAAAATCACCAAATTTTGGTAAAATTTGGGCATAAAAAAAATTATTTTACAAAATATTCACGTATAAAATATTGATATTCAAGTATTTATTAGGGCAAATAAAGCAAATAGGGCAGATTTTTTCTGCCCTATTTTTATGCCTCAACTTTGCAAAAACTAATAAATGTTAATATGAATAGAGATATAAATTTAAGTTTTGCTATTGAGCAAATTTTGAGACCGATTGTAGTTAGTGCCGTTGAGGTTGCTATCGAACAACAGCAAAAACACACTCCCCCTCCAGCGGTTGCTCCAGACCCTGAGCGTTTTCTAACAAAAAAGCAAGTTGCTGAGATGTTTGCCGTTACGGAGGTCTCGATTTGGGACTGGGAACGCAAAGGACTACTAACGGGCTACCGTATTGGAAATTTAGTCAGATACAAGTATAGTGAAGTAATGGCCAGCCCAAAAATGATAACCAGAAAGGGGGCAGCTACCAATGGCTAAGACTATAAAACCGCAATACGTCCACGATTTTATCGGTGAGGGCGTTAGACCAAATCCACAATACAAGCCCCGTGCCAGCCGTAAGGCGACCAACCCGACAACTGTACTGACCGATAAGGTGATAGGCTACATCAAAAAGCACGACCGATGCGATGCGTGGCGCATTAGTACGCAAGGCATTTATAGGGAGGGCGTGGGTTTGGTTCAAAACAAAAGTATGGTAGGACTACCCGACATAATGGCCATTGTTTACGGGCGTTTTGTGGGCGTAGAAATAAAACGGGGCAAAGATATTCAGAGCGAAGCACAAAAGGCAGTAGAGGCCAGAATAAAGGCCACGGGAGGGGCGTATCTGATAGTGTCGGACTTTGATACTTTCAAAGCGTTGTTTGACGACTACATAAACAAGAAATCTAAATCATAAAAACAAAAGGCCGCTACCTCAGAATGGTAACGGCCTCAACAACTAAATTTTATTGACATGGCAAATATACCAGAAAATCAAAAACATAGTACTCAGTTGAAAACCATATTTGAGTATTTGCAGAACAATGTGGCCACGGCCTCAATGGTAACGAGTGCAACGGGTGTGCCTCAAAAGTGTATTACTCGATACAAACGAGACTTAGAAAAGTGTGGTAAGTTGGCCGAAGTCAAAAAAGACCGATGCCAGCAAACGGGGTTTAGGGCGTGGTACATTACGACCGATAGTAGTTTGTTTCCTCAGCAACCTCAACAGCTAAATTTATTTCAATAATGGAAAAGAACACGGTTTACTTCACTTTTCCATTAGCTATTTTACGGTGGGCGTTTACAGATATTAGCAAAGTGTGCGGCAATGCCATGGATTACGCTTTTTATGTAAAGTATGCTGAGGTAGAGGATATAAAAGAAGCTGAAAGGTTTTTGCAAATAACATTTGGCGATAAAGAGGCGACACTCAAAGACGGCAAAACCTTATTTGACAAATACGGCCAGAACTGTACGATGGTAAGCGTGAATAAAGATATTGTTTTTGAGTTTTACAAGAACCCCAAAACAGAGTTTGAGATAGCTACTTTTTTGGCTTTTTGCGGTCTTCGTTCGATACTCGGTGTAAAGGCATACACGAAGACCAACAACGAGCATTTAATGGCACGTATGGCAGGTTATGGCACTTATCGAGAATTTGAGGAGGCAGGGGTTGATAGTGATATTGAGTATTTTGTAAGTTTAGCAACGCCTCAAAAAATACGCTATCAGCTAACTGAGAAAATTATTAGGCAGGAGTTATGTTTGAATTGGGGACTGAAATATTACAGTAGTCGAAATAGGGGTTTTTACTTTTCGTTCAACATTGATTTAGTCGATTTGATTTTAGTAGCTGAGAAACAACGAAAAAGTAACCGACTGAAAGAGCAAAAAGCCAAAGAAGTAGAGGCAATGAAGACGGCAAAAAATAGGCTTTTAAAATATGGATAACTCACCGCAAAATCTTTGCAAAGGTTTTTCAATACTACCGCACCTTAAATAAGAGTTTTTATGAAGTACCGCAAAGTCTTTGCAAAGTCTCCGCACTACTACCGCACCTTAAATAAGATACTTAAATAAGGTTTTTAAATAAGATAGTTAAATAAGATATTGAAATAAGGTCTTAGCCCGATTTAAAAATTGTTTTATTACGTTTGTATTTATTATGTGGATAACTCAATTTTTTGAGCATCAAGTTTCTTGACGATTAGATACTTTCTTTCGATGCCGATTTTGAACATTCCAAACCGAGGGGGGCAGTCTATTATATTTATAGAGAATTAGATTTTAACAATCAAGGAGCGGCCTCGGCAATATTTTACGGAAACCGTCTTATATTTGAGTTTTCAAATAATGAAAGCAGACAAAGAAAAGATAATTGCTGAGATGTTAAGCGAATTGGCCAAAGGTTCAAAGTACTCTTACGTTTTGTCAGTAAATGTCAGTAAATGGCAGTTGCAAGAACGCACTTTTGTAAGATATTGGAACGTAGCAAAAGCCAAACATAGCGAACGTGTTGAGGTTGCGAGTGCTATATCTGATAAAGCCTACATTGAGACGTTTGTAAAGGCGGTGGTTGAGGGTGCAATCAAAAGCCAAATTGAAAGGCGAGAAATATTGAGCAGAATAGCTGATTTGAGTATTGACGAATCGAAAAACATAAATCATATCATCAAGGCTATTGGGGAACTCAATAAGATGGATTTGATTTTTGCCGAGAAAAGCGGAGACGATGACATTGAGTTGATTTTGCCAGAAATACCACAAATTTAAAGTTAGATGCTCAGATAGTGCAAGGTGAAATATTTTTGGCAGTAAATGGGGGTTGGATATTTTCGTTTTGAATATCTAAAAATCTGAATATTCAAACAATATTTGAGTTAAATACTTAATATTCAGATAATTGAATGTTCAAATATTAGTGTAACTAATGAAATTATTAGTACTATACTTGCTGAAAATTATCGCTAACTTAACAAAAAATAAAAATGGGAACACCTATAAATACAGAAATGAAAGGGCGTATCGGTCAAGTAACAAACAATGAGGCGGTGGACAGGTTTTTGTCTATGGCCGACAGTAGTATGGTAGAAACGCTCAAAGAGTTGTTTCGTGGGTGGTTGTCGTCTGACGATTGCGACAGTGCAAGCAAGCACGAGCGAGCGAGCCGATATTTTGATTTTGAGCAAATATTGGCTTTGGTGGAAGTTCTCACCATTGAACCCAAAAGGTAAGTAACATAAACGACCCTTTACGAAGCCCTTACCCGAAACGGTGGAGGTTTTTTTTTGCCGATGTTAAGGCCGAAATACAGGCAATAAGTTACAGAAAATAGTAAAACGCTTCACCAAACGCTTCACAAATAGGGTATTAAAAAAGGCTAACATATTGATTTTCAACGTGTTAGCCTTTAAAAATGTAGCGGGAACAGGACTCGAACCTGTGACCTTTGGGTTATGAGCCCAACGAGCTACCAACTACTCCATCCCGCGATGTAGATTGGAATGCAAAGATGGAGGTTTCTTTTTAGAAAACAACTATCTTTGCAAAAATAAATTTTTCTGTGGAACTCGAAATTCAAAACATACCAATCCAAAACCCAAAGCACCGAGCTGGTTTTGTGAGTATTATAGGCCGACCAAACGTTGGTAAATCAACATTGATGAATGCGCTCGTGGGCGAAAAGCTCTCTATCATTACATCAAAAGCCCAAACGACTCGCCATCGAATTATGGGGATTCTGAACGGTAACCACAACGGTACGCCATTTCAGTTGGTATATTCTGACACGCCTGGCGTTCTGAAACCCGCATATCGGCTACATGAGTCGATGATGACATTTGTGAAAGGCTCGCTTGAAGATGCAGATGTGGTGCTATTTGTAACAGAAGTAGGCGAAAAAATCGAAAACCATGAGGTCATAGAACTACTCACACGCACCGATGCGCCTGTGGTTTTGGTATTGAACAAAACAGATTTGGCCACACCCGAGCAAGTAGCCGAACGAACCCTAACCTGGAACGAAGCCCTGCATTTAGAAAAAGTAGTGCCAATCTCAGCACTCAAAAATACCAATATTGATGGCCTGTTTTCTGAAATCATCAATCTGTTGCCACTGCACCCACCGTATTTTGACAGTGAAGAGCTGACCGATAAACCCGAACGGTTTTTTGCGGCAGAGATGATTCGTGAAAAAATATTTTTGAACTACAAACAAGAAATACCGTACAGTTCAGAAGTGGTGGTGATGGATTTTAAAGAAAAGAAAGACATCATAGTCATCAGAGCCGAAATATGGGTAGAGCGGCCTACTCAAAAATCTATATTGATTGGCGAAAACGGCAAAATGCTCAAAAAAGTAGGTATCGAAGCCCGTACCGATATGGAAGCGTTTTTTGGCAAGAAAGTGTTTTTGGAACAATTTGTAAAAGTAGAACCCGACTGGCGCAATAAAATTCATAGACTCAAAGCCTTTGGCTATGAAGAATAAGGCTTGATAAAAATTATGCAACGCTCGCCAAAAACTATATTTCTGCGAGCGTTGCTTTTACACCCTTGCTCATCATAGTCGCCAAATAACCAGTTATCAAGTCAGCGAAGCCTGTGATTTTGGTAAGGTCGCTGTCCCAAAGTTTTTTATTTTTTAGAACGTCCTCTACAAACTGTGGCAAAGTAGCTACCGTTACCCCATGCCATTTCTGATAAAAATACGCAGCGGCATCATCATTGATTGGATAGAACTGCTCGCCTCTTTGACCAAAATACTGCCCGTTTTCTTCTTTTACCGATTTTTCAAACAATAAATATGCAGCAAAACCAAGTGCAAATAATTTGGGTGCTTTGCCCATTTTTTTGAAATATCTACTAATTGTTTTGACATTACGGGCATTCATTTTTGAGCTTTGTTGCAGCGTTATGCCTATCAATTTGTGCTGAATAAACGGGTTGGCGTAGCGGTCTAATATTTCATCTGCAAAAGTTTGGAGTGCTTCTGCTTGCTCGGGAAACGGTAAGGTGGGTACGATTTCATCAAAAATAATATTTCTGTAAAAGTCGCCCATTGCTCTGTCTTGGGTACACTGATAGACAATATCAAAACCGGCCAAAAAGCCCAACGGAGCGGCGGCGCTATGGCTACCGTTCAAGATTCTGAGTTTTCGTTCTTTATAGTAACTAATGTCTTCTTCGATAATAACGTTGGGGTTTACATCGGCAAACGATAGTCGCTTCTTGACGCTTTCATCGCCCTCAATGGCCCACAAATAATACGGTTCGGCCACCGTCAGCAGTGAGTCGGTATATCCTAATTTTGATTCTAAGTCGGCTACTGTTTTGGCATCGGGTTTGCCCGGTACGATTCTGTCCACCAGAGAGTTACAAAACTTTACATGAAACTTTAACCATTTAACAAACAACTTACCTAACTCGTTGTAATCGGCTAATTTTTCGACACATTCACGCAGTTTGAGACCATTGTCTGAAATCAATTCGGTAGGTACAACAATCAATCCTTTGTCTTTTTTTCCTCCAAAATTTCTGAACCGCTCATACAAAAATGCAGTTAGTTTGGCCGGGAATGACTGGGGTGGACTCTGAAAAATACTCTCTTCGACATACTGAATACCTACTTCGGTGGTGTTGGATAGTATGACTTCTAAATGTGGATTTTTGGCTACGTCCAATACAGCTCGCCAGTTGTCTTGTGCCGAAATAACCCGACTGATGGCACTCACCGTAACGGCCTTGTCTATGGTTTGGCCGTTTTGTTGGCCTCTTACACAAACTGTATAAAGACCATCTTGCACTATGAACTCGTTGGCAGACCCCTTAGTGGACTTGACGACCACGATACGGCCATTGAAAACACCCTGCTTGTTGGCATTATCAATCAGGGTATCACACAGCCCCCGAAGCAAAACGCCCGTACCAAATTGAAGCACTTTTACTGGCAAATCGAACGTATATTGAGTAGAATTATCGGTCAGTTGTTTTGAGAGTTGCATTAGGTTCATTAACATTTATAAAAACACAAAGTGATTTTTGGGTGATTTTTACTTACAACAGTTACGTTTTTAGAATAATCCTAAAAGTTGTACCCTTGTTTATTTCCGAGTTTCTGACGTAGAGTTTACCACCATGATATTCTTCGATAATTCGTTTGGCGAGCGTCAAACCAAGTCCCCAGCCTCGTTTTTTGGTGCTGTATCCAGGTTTAAATACTTTTTTCCAGCTTTTTTTCAAAATCCCTTTACC